>JBBSUS010000110.1:0-6898 GCA_038234195.1 Hyphomicrobiales bacterium
CGCCGACAAGATGAGCTATTCGACCTTCGTCGGCCACGTGAACCTGGATGTCTTTCCCGCCACCAACTATTCCTCGACCCTGACGGTCAAGCCGTCGGCAGATGGCAAGGGCTCGGTTGTCGACTGGCGCGCCGCCTTCTATCGCGGCGATCCGAACGGCGATCCCCCCGCGAACCTGAATGACGAGGCCTCCGTCGCAGGCGTCGACGCCTATATTCAGGACGGCCTGAAAAATCTGAAGAAGATGGCCGAATCGAACTCGTGATGATCGCACGTTTCAAGAAGAGGGCGGCCTTCGCGGTCGCCCTCTTGGCGACGGCGGTGGCATTCGGTTCGCCGGTCCTTGCCGCCGCGCCGGCCGCCAGCACCGACGGCGCGAAGACCGGCGACGTCGCCTACGTCACCAATCAGGAGAGCCAGGAGCTCTCGGTGGTCGATCTCGACACCATGAAGGTGACGCAGACCATCCCCGTCTCGGGCGAGCCGGCCGGCGTGGCGGTGACGCCCGACGGCACTCGTGCGTTCGTGACCCAACCCGAAGGCAAGGCCGTAGCGGTCGTCGATACCGCGAAGAACGCGGTGATCGGCGAGATCGCCACCGGCGGCGGACCTCTCGGCATTGCGGTCGATCCCTCGGGCGCGCCGGTCTATGTCGCCGACTGGTTTTCCCACAAGCTGTTGCTCGCCGATCCGGCGACGGGCGAAATCTACGGCAGCTTCGAGACCGGCAAGTCGCCGTCCGGGGTCGTCGTGACACGCGACGGCAAGACCGTCGTCACGGCCGACCGCGACAGCAACCAGATTTCCTTCATCGATGCGGCGACCGGCCAGCCGCAGGCGCGCGTCAAAGTCGGCGAGCGGCCCTTCGGGATCGCCTTCTCGCCGGACGAAAAGCGGCTCTACGCCGCCAATGTCGGCAGTGACGACGTCAGCGTCATCGATGTCGCGAGCCACAAGGTGGTCGCCACCGTGGACGTCGGCTCCCACCCCTACGGGGCGGCGGAGACCCGCGGCAAGGTGTTCGTCACCGACCAGTACGGCTCGACGGTCACCGTTTTCGACGCCAGAAGCTACAAGCGGCTGGCGCAGCTGGAAACGGGCGACTACCCGGAAGGCATCGCCGTCGGCAGTGGCGGGCGCTATGTCTATGTCGCCAACTGGTTCGAGAATACGCTGTCGAAGATCGACGCGGAGACGCTGGATATCGTCGGCAGCGTCGCGGTCGGCAACGGCCCACGGGCCTTCGGAGCCTTCATCCGCCATGGCGACGCCAAGCCGGCCCGGTAGCGGTAGAGACGGAATTTCCCCTGCGGGGCGAGCGTGTCGGGCTTTGGCCAGAGCCCCGTATGTGCGAACGAGCCCGTGGGGGGAACGTTCGCACAGGACCAGAAATGCGATCGGCGACCGCCGGAGGCCCTTGGTCTAGCCGGTAGCGCCTCATCATCGGGAGGATGTCATGATCAAGGGTTTGTCTTCGCTTGGCCGGACCGCGGCTTTCGTCGGCGTTCTGGCGCTGGCGGGAGGGGCAGGCGGCATCGCCTGCGCCCAGAGCTCGGGCCCGGCGCCGGATGCTGGAACCGGTGGTGCCGCTGCCGCGACCGCTCCGGCCGTTCAGGCCCCGGGGATCGACATGTCGGGAGCTGCGAGTTCTGGCGCCATGACGCCGGGTGTGGTCGGTGCCATGGCGCCCGCGCCGGACGTCACGCCGGGCGTCGCATCGGCCGGCGCCTCGAAGGTCCCCGCCACCGGCTCGACGCCGAACGCGGCGACCGCCGATTATCCGACCGACGTCACCGCCGATTATGTCTTCGCCTGCATGGCCTCGAACGGCAATTCGCGCACGTCGCTGGAGCAATGCTCCTGCTCTTTCGACGTGGTCGCGACGTTGTTGCCCTATGAGCGCTATATCGAAGCCTCGACCTTCCTTTCGATGGGACAGGTCGCAGGGGAGAAGGGCTCGCTCTTCCGCTCCAGCGAGCAATCCAAGAAGGCGGTCGGCGATCTGCGCCGCGCTCAGGCCGAAGCCGAGGTGCGCTGCTTCAACTGAGTTGGCCGTGGAGCTGACAGAAAGACGCCCACCGCTCCAACGGGAGCGACGGGCGTTTTGGTTCGGTCGTTTAGTGACTGGCCACACCGGATCGCCCGGGCATCAAGCCCGCGTCCGTCGGCAGGCCCACGCGAAGGTTACGACTGGCCTTCGGCAAACGTCTTTTCGAAGACCTTGCCCGACGTGTCGGTGGCCTTGGCGTGAAACGGCTTGGACGGATCGCCGGCATAGGTGAAGCGGAAGCTTGGATCCTCGGAGATCGAGATGCCGCCGGTCATGGTGAAGATCGGCTGGCCGCCATGGTCGACCTCGAGGTCGGTGATGAAATGCGCCGGGATGTAGAGGAGCGTCACCTGGTCCTTCTGCAGCCCCGAGCTGTTGGGATGGCGAATCAGCAGCTGGGCCTCGTGCTGGCCCTCGGCCAGATCGGGCGTCGCCGCAAACTCGCGCAGCTTCATCTGGCCCATTTCCTTGGCGGCCTGCTCAGGATCCTTGCCAGCCGGCGCAGCGCAGCCGCCGGCGGCCTTTACGAACTTCTTCGACACGTAGAGAGAACCGTCGGCCGCCTCGGCGACGGCGTGGATGTCGGTGTAGGCGTTGACCCGGACGCGCGTCGAAAGCTGCGTCAGACCCGAATCCTCCGCGATCTCGAAGGTCGCGGCGACCGGCGAGGGGTTGTTGTCGATGACCAGCGTCACCTTGCGGATGTTCGCCGTGGGGTCGAACGTCAGCTTGACCGGCACCAATGCCGGGTCGGTGGCGCGATCGGGGGCTTCGAGGCCGATGACGTCCGTGCCGTCCTTCAGCGTCTTGTCGCCGAAGAGATCGCCCTTCAGGTCGGGCCAGACCGGATCGGTGGCGGCCGCCGCTTCCTCGGGCGACATGGAAGCCGCCGCATGGGCGGCCGGCAGGGTGACCAATGTCGTGACAGCAAGCGAGGCCACGCCCGCCAGAAGCGCCAGACTGCGGTTGTGAAACCGATCGGAGCGCGCAGTGGTTCGGCGATGGGTCATGGTGGGTCCTCCCAGACGTCAGTTCGCGAGTGCCCGGTTCGCGCTGATGGCAATGTGATGCGCAAACGCCCATCAGGCAAGTCCCGCGGGCTTCGAGGGGTTGTCTGCGGATCGCGCACGATGACGGGCCGCGGCTGTTATTCCCATTCGAGTTCGGCGTAGGCCGCGGTGGCGTTACGCGGATTGTAGTCGCCGAAAAGCTTCCACTTGTCCCGCTGGCTTTCGCCCGCCTGCTGCGCAGCCTCGGCCATCGGCATGCCGTTCTGGATCTCGGCCCGAAGGTCGGTGGCCAGGGCGTTCAGATATTCGGTCTGCGGGGCGATCCCCTGGGGCCAGGGGGCGCTGACCGGGCCGTGTCCCGGCACGACCCGCAAGGCGGGGATCGCCTCCAACTGCGGTGTCTGTTTCAGCCAGCCGAGGATCGATCCGTCGACGACGGGCGTGTGCTCGAGGAAAACCAGATCGCCGGCAAACAGCGTGCGGGTGTTTTCGTCATAGACCGTGAGATCGTTGTCGGTGTGGGCGGTGCCCCAGGCTTTCAGATGCAGGATTCGGCCGCCCAGATCGATGTCGCGCGTGTCGGCGACGGTCTCGTCGGGCGGCGTGATCGTCACCTCGCCCATCAGCCTGGGCCCGAGCTGTTCGGCCATCGAAACCTTGTAGCTCGCGGTGCGCGCGGCCAGCGCCGCCGGCT
The DNA here is from genome assembly GCA_038234195.1 of Hyphomicrobiales bacterium. Classification (GTDB taxonomy): domain Bacteria; phylum Pseudomonadota; class Alphaproteobacteria; order Rhizobiales; family Rhizobiaceae; genus Aurantimonas. The sequence goes on from JBBSUS010000110.1 coordinate 3,755, forward strand.
CGCGGCGATGGCCGATGATGATCGCGCCCGCAGCCTTGAACACCTGATTCCCGAACACGTGGTCGGGATGCATATGGGTGTTGATCAGGTAACGCACCGGTTTGTCGGTCAGGGCCTGGATCGCTGCAAGCGCAGCCCTGCCTTCTTCGACGCTGCCGCCGCTGTCGATCATCGCGACGGCGTCTTGGCCGACGACGAAGCCGATATTGGCGATGGCGCCCTGATTCTGCGGCGTCGCCTGTTCGACGAGCCCGTGATGCACGTAAACCCCGTCGGCAATCTCCTCGAAGGGCAGCGGCGATGGTTCCTCTGCTGCCGAAACGCCGGAGGCAACGGCGCAAACGGCGATCAAGGTGACGAGGACGAGAGCCGCCGACCGCAGGATTGCTCGGGAAGCAAGGGAAAACGATTTCATCAGCATGGCCTATTGGACGCCGGGCGCATGGCCCTTGCAAGGCTCATGCGACATCACGACACGGTGAATCGCGGTCGGCCAGCGCGTGCGGCGCACCGAAGAGCGGGCGAAGACGTCGGCAAGGCGCTTGAGGCAGGATGATGAACAGGCAAAACTTGCAGGCGCGATCGCCATCAAATGTAGTTTCACGACTTTGTGCGGCTGATTTTGGCGGGTCTGTCGCGTCTTCAATTTAATCTGTTGTTTGCCAAGGAACACCTTCCACACGATGAAACAAAGCGCTCGGCGCAATTTCCAAACCGAAATTATAATGCGATGCAGCGTATTTTTGCTGCGATGCAGCAGGAAAAACGGCAATTCCCTGCTTGCGCAGGAAAAATTCCCGAACTAACCTCTGCCCATGGTTTCCGGCTTCAAGGCCGCGGTGTTGGGAGCACTGCGGAACCTCGAAGGCCACGGTAGGGCGTTGATCAACGGTGCCCACCAAGACCCCCTATTGGAGGTCGTGACACGCTGCCGGAAACCTTCCCCCATGAAATCGACCGTCAGGTGTGCGTCGGCAATCCTGCTTGCGTGCGTCCAGGCTACAGTTCCTTTGGGAGGACACTGAATGTTGAAGATGATTACCAAAGCTGCGCTGGCTTCCAGCATCCTGGTCTCGTTCGGTGCCGCCGCTTCGGCTGCCGATTCGCTGGTCGAGTTGTCGAAGGATGCCAATCAGTGGGTCATGCCGGCTGGTAACTATGCCAACCAGCGCTACTCGACGCTCGACAAGATCAACAAGGACAACGTGAAGGACATGGTTCCGGCCTGGACCTTCTCGACCGGCGTCCTGCGCGGCCACGAGGGTGCGCCGCTGGTGATCGGTGACACGATGTACCTCAGTACGCCGTTCCCCAACATCGTTTACGCGCTCGACCTGAGCAACGACGGCATGATCAAGTGGAAGTACGAGCCCAAGCAGGATCCGACGGTCATCCCGGTGATGTGCTGCGATACGGTCAACCGCGGCGTGGCATATGCGCCGGCTGCCGAAACGGGCGGCAAGGACCTGATCATTCTCCATCAGGCCGATACGACAGTCGTAGCGCTTGACGCGAAGACCGGCGAGCAGGTGTGGTCGGTTCAAAATGGCGATTCCTCGAAGGGCGAGACCGGTACGGCGGCCCCGATGGTCTTCAAGGACAAGGTCCTGATCGGTATCTCGGGCGGCGAGTTCGGCGTTCGCGGCTCGGTAACGGCGTACAACCTCAAGGATGGCAAGCAGGCCTGGCGCGCGTATTCGACGGGCCCGGACAAGGACATGCTGATGGATCCCGAGAAGACGATGTCTCTCGGAAAGCCGGTCGGCGCCGACAGTTCGCTAAAGACCTGGGAAGGCGATCAGTGGCAGATCGGTGGCGGCACGACCTGGGGCTGGTTCTCCTACGATCCGGACCTGAACCTGATCTACTACGGCACGGGCAACCCCTCCACCTGGAACCCTTCCCAGCGCCCGGGTGACAACAAGTGGTCGATGACGATCATGGCGCGCGATGCTGACACCGGCTCCGCGAAGTGTGTCTATCAGATGACCCCGCACGACGAGTGTGACTACGACGGCGTCAACGAGATGATCCTCGCCGACGTCGCAGTCGACGGCAAGGACCACAAGGCCCTCGTCCACTTCGACCGCAACGGCTTCGCCTACACGCTGGACCGCGAGAGCGGCGAACTGCTCGTGGCCAAGAAGTACGACCCGGCCGTGAACTGGGCGACCGAAGTCGTCATGGACAAGAGCTCGGACCAGTATGGCCGCCCGCAGGTGGTCTCCAAGTACTCGACCGAGGCGAACGGCGAAGACACCAACTCGACCGGCATCTGCCCGGCCGCGCTGGGCACCAAGGATGAGCAGCCGGCAGCCTATTCGCCGGACACCAAGCTGTTCTACGTCCCGACCAACCACGTCTGCATGGACTACGAGCCGTTCCGCGTCGCCTACACGGCCGGACAGCCCTACGTCGGTGCGACGCTCTCGATGTACCCGGCTCCGAACAGCCACGGCGGCATGGGCAACTTCATCGCCTGGGATGCCGGCAAGGGTGAGATCAAGTGGTCGCTGCCCGAGCAGTTCTCGGTGTGGTCGGGCGCTCTGGCCACCAAGGGCGGCGTCGTCTTCTACGGCACGCTAGAGGGTTATCTGAAGGCGGTCGACGCAGAGACGGGCAAGGAACTCTACAAGTTCAAGACCCCGTCGGGCATCATCGGCAATGTGATGACCTATATGCATGACGGCAAGCAGATGGTCGGCATCCTGTCCGGCGTCGGCGGCTGGGCGGGCATCGGCCTTGCGGCGGGTCTCACCGATCCGAACGCCGGTCTCGGCGCGGTCGGCGGCTACGCTGCCCTGTCGAAGTACACCGCACTCGGCGGTCAGCTGACGGTGTTCACCGTACCGGACCAGACCGCTTCGAAGTAAGCGAACAAGGGGTGGCCCCGTCTCTTTTGACGGGGCCATTTTTCGACGCATGGCATTGAGGGGGCTCGAGGTCAGGCTGAGGCCATGACTCGGGCTCTCGCTTTGTGGGAGGAGAGGTCGCGCCAGAATGTCGCGGCTTCCGAAGTGCGGGCCGTAGCCAAGCGGTTCGATATCAATTCCGTGAGGTCTGTATGACGACGAAACTCCTGTCGATGGCCGGTGCAGCGCTGCTTGCGACCACCAGCCTTGTCGCCGCGCCAAGCGGCCAGAA
>JBBSUS010000111.1:0-6858 GCA_038234195.1 Hyphomicrobiales bacterium
CTGTTTTCGTCGCCTTCGGAGGCTGGAGCCGCGCCAGCCAGCCTGACACCGGTGATGGGCGATCTGGAACGCCGGCTCAACCTCGCCAGGCTGGCACGGCGCTGGCGCGAAGAGATCGCCAGGGCCGAGTTCGAGGCGCTGATCGGCGAGGCGCCGGTGCTGCCGGCCTCCGCGTCCGACGCCCTTTGGCTCGCCCGCGATCTCGGCGCGCTGCTCGACGAGATGGAGACGGAGGGCACACCATTCTCGGCCATTGCCGGCCTTGGACCGGAGGCGTTGGCGAAATGGTGGCAGCTGACGCTGACCTTCCTTGCCATCGTCACCGAGCACTGGCCCGCCGCGCTCGCCGCTACGGGCCAGATGAGCGAAGCGGCCGCAAAGAACGCCTGGCTGGAAGCCGAGGCCGAGCGGTTCCGCACGAACGGTTCGCGCGGCCCGGTGATCCTCGCCGGCTCGACCGCCACGGCGCCGGCAACGATGGAGTTGATGCGGGCGGTCGCCCATCTCGAAAACGGCGCGGTCGTGCTGCCAGGCTTCGACCGGCATCTGGATGCGCCATCGCTGGCCGCGCTGGTCAAACCGCAGGCGTCCGCGACCGCGTCGGGCCCCGGACCTGCGATGCGCCCGTCGATCGCGGCTCCAGGCCATCCGCAATATGGTCTCAAGACGATCCTCGATCGGATTGCGCCAGGGCAGACCGTGATGCATCTGGACGTGCGCCCCGGCCAGCGCATGGCAGACGGTCACGCGTCAATCGGAATCGCCATTTTGATCGAGCCCTCCAGCGCCGAAGGCGACGCGCAGAGGGCCCTCGATGCCCGCGAGGCTTTCCTCGCCGATGCGCTCCGTCCCGCCGAGACCACGGACGCCTGGGCAGACGCCACCGGTCGGCATGGAGCCGAAGCCCTCGACGGCATCGCGCTGATCGAGGCGGCGGATGCGCGCGAAGAGGCGCTGGCCATCGCCGTCGCCATGCGTCGGGCGCTCGACGACCCCAAGGCCACCGCCGCGCTGATCACGCCGGATCGCAATCTCGCCCGCCGCGTGGTGGCGGAACTCTCGCGCTTCGGCATCGCCGCCAACGAGTCCGCCGGCCGACCGCTGACCTCCACGGCCCCCGGCACGCTGATGGCCATGGCCATCGCCGTCGCGCTGTCGCCCGGCGACCCGATCGCGCTCGTTTCGCTGCTCAAGCACCCGCTGGCGCGGCTGGGCCTGCCCGCCGGCGAAGCGCGGCGCGCCGCTCGGTCCATCGAGATGATCGCCCTGCGCGGCTCGGTGGGCGTCGCCGACGGCGCCAGGATCGCCTCCATCTATGCCGCCCACCGCACCGCGCTCGATGCGACGGGACGCGCCGCCCGGCCGGTCAAGCTCCTGCCCGAGGCCGAGCGTGACCTTGGGCAGCGCATGGCCGATGCGCTGGAACATGCGCTCGCGCCGCTCACTGCATTTCGCAAGCCGGGCACCGAGGGCGAGCCCACACCGGATACCGCGCTCGAGCTGCCCGACTATGCGAAGGCCCTGACCCGCTGCCTGGAAGCTCTGGCAGCCGACGAGACCGGCGATTCCTCCGAACTCTATGCGGGCGAAAACGGCCGAGCGCTCGTCGGCTTCCTCACCGGGATCGTCGAGGCGCCGCGGACCGGTTTCGGCTTTGCACCGTCCGAACTCGGAGATGTGGTCGCCGCGCTCGCCGCCGGCATCGGCGTGCAGCCGCGGGCGGGACTATCAGCTAGAGCCTTCGTCTGGGGCACGCTGGAAGCGCGGCTGCAGAACGTCGACACCGCGATCCTTGCCGGGCTCAACGAGGGAACATGGCCGGCCGGCGCCAAGAGCGGGGCGTTCCTGTCGCGGCTGATGCGCCGGGAGATCCTGCTCGATCCACCGGAGCGCCGCATCGGACTGTCCGCCCATGATTTCTGGATGGCGATGGGGGCGAAATCCGTCGTCCTCACCCGCTCGCGCCGCGTCGATGGCGCCCCGGCCATCGCCTCGCGCTGGCTGCAGCGGATCGAAACGCTGGCCGGGTCCGTCGGCGCCGAGCGGTTGCGCGCGGCGGGGACACCGTATCTTGCCGCCGCTCGGCACCTCGACACCGGCGCAACGATGCCGCGTGCGAAACGACCCGAGCCGCGCCCTCCGCTCGACAAGCGGCCGAACCGCTATTCGGTGACCGAGGTCGAGACGCTGATCCGCGACCCTTATGCGATCCATGCGCGGAAGATTCTGCGGCTGGAGCCGCTGCCCGAGCTGATGCGAGACCCGCACGCGGCCGAGCGCGGCAGCCTGTTCCACGACGTGCTCGGCACTTTCGTGACCCGCGGACATGACCCGATAGCCGGAGATGCCCTCGACACGCTCACCGCCATCGCCCGCGAAAAATTCGACGAAGAGGCGCTGCCGCCGGATATCGAAGCGGTCTGGTGGCCGCGCATGGAGGCGCTGGCCGGAAACTACCTCGTCTGGGAGCGCGAGCGCGACGAGGGGGTGGCGCTGCGCCACGCCGAGATCAGTGGTGCCGAGGAGTTCCCCGACATCGCGACGACGCTGACCGGCCGCGCCGATCGCATCGACCTGATGCAAGACGGCTCGATCGAGATCCTCGACTTCAAGACCGGCACCACGCCGTCGGTGGCGCAGGCGCGAGCCCTGCTGGCCCCGCAGCTGCCACTGGAAGGTGCGATGACGAAGCGCGGCGGCTTTCAAGAGGTCGGCAAGGGCAAGGCGGTCTCCGACCTCGTCTATGTGCGCCTGCGAGAACGCACGCTCTACGAGGACCGACTGAAAAGCGACGGTGGCAGGCAAGGCGAGCCAGTCGATCCGGATGACCTGAGCGAAGAATCCCTGACGAAGTTTCGCCAGCTCGTCGCCCATCTGAAGCAAGAGGCAACGCCCTTCGAATCGCGCAAGCGGCCCTTCATGGCCGGCGATTTCTCGGGCGATTACGACCATCTGGCCCGGGCGCAGGAATGGTCGATCGGCGCCGACGACGGCGGCGACGGCGGCACGGAGGGAGCCCGCTGATGGACGAACGGACCAACTCCGGCCGCGACGAAGGCACTGCCGGCATCGCAGATCGCGCCCCCACGTCCGCGCCGGGCACACCCGCCATCGAGAACGGCGGCTTCGTCGGTATCGACGCGACGATCGCGCGGCAGCGGATCGCCGCCGATCCGAACCTGTCCGTCTTCGTGTCGGCCAATGCCGGCTCCGGCAAGACGCACGTCCTGACCGAGCGGGTCGTCAGGCTGCTGCTGGCGGGCACCGAGCCGTCGAAAATCCTGTGCCTGACCTACACCAAGGCGGCCGCGGCCGAGATGTCCGGCCGCGTCTTCAAGCGTCTCGCCGGCTGGGCAACCGCAACGCCGACAAGGCTTGCCGCGGAGATCGAACGTCTCGACGGTCGCGCACCGAGCGAGGATCGGCTCACCGCCGCGAGGAGACTCTTCGCGGCAGCGCTCGAGACGCCGGGCGGCCTGAAGATCCAGACGATCCATGCCTTCTGCGAGGCGATTCTCCACCAGTTTCCGCTGGAGGCGAACGTTCCGGGACATTTCGAGGTGCTGGACGACACCGAGAGCGCGCAGCTTCTCGGCGAGGCGCGGCGCCGGCTGATCACTTCGGCAAGCCGGCTTAGTAATTCCCGTCGTGAGGCTGCTCGCCTTGCCGAGGCCTTCTCGACGGCGCTGGCGCTCGCCGGCGAGTGGGGTCTCGACCAGCTGATCGGCGAGATCGTGAAGAAGCGCGACGCCGTCCGCCGCCATGTCGACGCGGCTGGCGGTCTCGAACCGGCGATCGGGTTGCTGCGTGGCGCATTGGGAATCGGCGATGACGAGGACGAGACGGCAATCATCGCCTCAGCCATTCCCGCGCCGGGCTTTGACGCAGCCTTCTGCCGAGCCGCGGTCGCGGTTGCGGCCAAGAGCGGCAAGAAGACCGACGACGCGCTGCTTGAAAGGCTCGGCACAATCCTTGCCGCAAACACGCCGGCGGACAGCTACGCCGCGCTCAAGGCGATCTGCCTGAAGAAGGACGGCGGCGTCTACAAGACTTCGAGTGTCGCCACCAGGGCGGTGACCGACACCATGGCCGACTTCGCCGAACGGCTGGAGGCGCTCGCCGCCCATGTGCTGGCCACAGAAGACCGCCTCGCCTCGCTGGCGTTGTTTCGAGCGAGCGCCGCCGCGCTCGTGCTCGCCGAGACGCTGGAGCGCGATTACGCGTTGCTGAAGCGTCGGCGCGGGCGGCTCGATTTCGAGGATCTGATCGTGCGCACAGCCGATCTCCTGACACGTGCCGACGCTGCGACCTGGGTGCACTACAAGCTCGATGCCGGGATCGATCATGTGCTGATCGACGAGGCGCAGGATACGAGCCCACGCCAATGGCAGGTCATGCGGCAACTGGTCGGTGCCTTCTTCGAGGGTGAGACGGCGCGCAACGTCGCGCGCACGGTCTTCGCGGTCGGCGACGAGAAGCAGTCGATCTATTCCTTCCAGGGCGCCTCGCCGCTGATGTTCGCGGAGGAGCGGCGAGCGCTGGAGACGCGCGCCAGAGGGGCCAAGGCGGCCTTCGAGCGGATCGAGCTGACCCAGTCGTTCCGGACGGCATCGGACGTCCTCGCTGCCGTCGACGCGGTATTTGCCGACGAAGAGAACCGCCAGGGATTGACCTCGACAGGCGAAGCGCCGGCACATCAGACGGCCCGCGGCGATGCGCCGGGCCTCGTGGAGGCCTGGCCGGCATTCGTCGCGGAACTGAGGACCGAGCCGCGCGACTGGCTTCTGCCTGTTGACAGCGAGCCGGAGAATTCGCCGGCTAACCGTCTCGCGCGACGCATCGCCGCAACGATCAAGGACTGGCTCGGCGATCCGATCGTCCACAAGGGGGTGAGCCGCCCGCTGACGGCCGGCGACGTCCTGGTCCTGGTACGCAAGCGCTCCGGCTTCGTGGCGGCGATGGCGAGCGCACTTGGCAAGGAGGGAATTCCGGTCGCCGGCGCCGACCGGCTTGTGATCACCGACCACATCGCCGTGAAGGATCTGATGACGCTTGGCCGGGCGGTTGCCAATTTCGATGACGATCTCTCGCTTGCCGCCGTATTGAAATCGCCCTTCTTCGATTTTTCCGACGACGAGTTGATGGGTCTGGCCCTCTCGCGCGACGAGCACGAGCCCCTGTCACTCGGCCTCAGACGCCTGTGCGCCGAGGGCGGCGTCTTTCGCGTCCCGGAGTTCTTTCCCGATGAGGCAACGACGGCGTTCCTCGCCAAGTGCAGGGCGGCGCTGGAGCGACTGGAAGAACTGCGCCGTCGATCCGGCTTCGAGACGCTCTTCGCCTTCTTCGCCCGGATTCTCGGTCCCGAGGGCGGGCGGGCCAGACTGACCGGGCGCCTTGGTTCCGACGCGGGCGAGCCGATCGACGCCTTCCTCGATCTGGCGCTGAGCCAGGAGGAGGACGGCGAGCCCGGGCTCGACGCCTTCCTGTCGCGGCTCGCCGCTTCGCCCCCTGAGATCAAGCGCGAGATGGAGCAGGGCCGCGGCGAGGTGCGGATCATGACGACCCACGCATCGAAGGGCCTGGAAGCGCCGGTCGTCTTCCTCGTCGATCCAGGCTCGGCGCCCTTCCACTCCGCGCACGGCTCGAAGCTGATGGAGTGGACCTCCATGCCCGGGCTCGTCGACCGGCAGGCGCCGGGCTTTCTCTGGGCGCCCGGGAAGGACTTGCAGAACGAGGCGGTGTCCGCGCTGAAGGACGCTGAAAAGACGCGAGCCGAGGAAGAGTATCGCCGACTTCTCTACGTCGGTATGACGCGCGCCGCCGATCGCCTCGTCGTCTGCGGCGTCGCCGGCTCGAGGGGGCCCAACGAGGCCGCCTGGCTGCAACGGGTGTCGGCGGTCCTGTCGACCCGGGAATCCAGCGAGACACTGCTGGACGAAGCCGGTGAAATCATCGGCTGGCGGGTCGGTTCGCGCGGCGCTGTCTCGTCTGCCGACGAGATTGTTGCGCCAGCGGAAATGACGGCTCCCGACGCTGCGTCCTTCGACCTTTCGCCGCTGCCGCCGGAAGCGCTGCCGCCAAGGCCACTCTCGCCATCGTCGGCCGGCGAGAGCGTCGAGATCGATCGCGACGAAGGTGTCAGCGACGCTGTCAGCGAAGGGCCGAGCGTCCAGGCAAGCAGCGAGGCCGCCGCGGCAATGACAGATGCAAGCGGCGACCCGCTCGCCGACGACACTGCCGTCCCGGAAACACCCGGCTTCGTTTCGCCGGTCCTCGGCCCGGCCGACGAAACGCGGCCCTCCTTTGCCATCCGCCGCGGCCTCTTCGTCCACAAGCTGCTGCAGGTGCTCCCCGATCGCCCACCCGAAGAGCGTCGCAAGGCCGCCGAGACCTACGCCGCCAACGCCACTCACGAAATGACCCCGCGCGATCATGCCGACCTGATCGATCAGGTCTTTGCCGTGATGGAAGCGCCGGCTTTCGCGCCGATCTTTTCGCCAACGAGCCGCGCCGAGGTGACCGTCTCCGGCGACGTCTCGCTCGGGGGCAAGCGCTACCGCGTCAACGGCACGATCGACCGGCTGGCGGTCACCGAGACCGAAGTGCTCGTCGTCGATTACAAGACCAATCGCCCGGCACCGCAGACGCCAGAGGACGTGCCCCAGGCCTATGTCCTGCAGCTCGCGCTCTACCGCGAACTCTTGAAACCGCTCTATCCCGGACGGTCGATCACCGCTGCGCTGCTTTTCACCGAGGTGCCGCGTCTCATCGCACTCGATGCACAGACGATGGAGGCCGCGCTTGCCGGACGGCGGTCGGGCAAGACGGTCGAGGGAGAGATTGCGCCGTCATCGAATA
>JBBSUS010000112.1:0-6842 GCA_038234195.1 Hyphomicrobiales bacterium
ACGACCCCGCCTGCCGTGCCGGCAACCGTCAGCCGGATTTCCTCGATGAAATCGACATTGCCGCGATCGGGGATGCGCGTGACGGGGCGTCCGAGAATGTCGAGAATATAGAGGCCGATCACCGAGACATCGTATTGCATCGTTCGTTCCTTACGAAGCTGTGGCAGCGACGCGGGTTCCATCGCAAAACAGCATCAGCTTTTCACGGCGCGCACTGAGATGCACCGTCTCGCCGAGACCGGCCGGCGGGCGACCGACGGTGTTCACCTTGATCGCCGTTTCACCGATTTTCGCAGTCGTCAGATAGCGCCCGGCGATGCCGATGGCCTGATCGACGAGGATGGCCGAGATGCTGTCGACGCTGGGTGCACCGGTCATCTCGATCAACTCTGGCCGGATGCCAAGTGTCATGACGCCGCTCTGCGGCGCGCCGGGCCAGGCCAGCGGCCGTGGCAGGATCACCGATCGAAGCTGGCCGTCGGCAATCTCGGCCGGGATGAAATTCATTCCGGGATTGCCGAGGAACCAGCCGCCAAATTCGGTGGTCGGCATGTCGTAAAGCGCATTGGGCCTGTCGTACTGCACGATGCGTCCTGCCTTCATCAGGGCGATGCGGTCGGCCAGCGTCATGGCCTCGGTCTGGTCATGCGTCACATAGACGATGGTCTGGCGCAGCCGCTTGGTAACGCGCTTGAAGGCGCGGATCAGCTGCAGTTTCGCATTCACCTCGACGTTCGTCGTCGGTTCGTCGAAGAGCACGATTTCCGACTGTCGCGCGACGGCTCGCCCGACGGCGACCTTCTGCCGGGAACCGGCGTCGAGATCCTCGATGAAGGCGCCGGCGAGCGGCCGGATGTCGAGAACGTCGAGCACTTCGTCGACCCGCCGCCTGCGCTCCGTGGCCGAGACGCTGCGGTCGTGGAGCATCGGCAGTGCCAGGTTCTCGGCCACCGAAAGGGTCGGGTACATCACCGGGTACTGGAACACCATGCCGACATTGCGCTTGCGCGGCGGCAGGCGCGTGACGTCGCGCCCTCCGAAGAACACCCGGCCTTCGCTGGGTCGTTCCAACCCCGCAAGGATGCGCATCAGCGTGGTCTTGCCGCAGCCGGACGGGCCGAGAAGACAGGCGACCTCTCCGTCGGCAAACGTCATGTCGACATCCGAGACGGCGGTGAATTCGCCGAACCGCTTGGTCACGTGCTCGATGACGATCTCAGCCATGGGCACGCGTCTCCGAATGGTCGACCTTGCGTTCGGCAGCGTCTCCGGCGGCGTCCGCAGGTCCCGGACCACGGGTTCTGATGCGTCGCCCGCTGGCTGCGTCGAACAGCTTGACGTCGTTCGGAGCGGCGGAGATGGCGATGGTCTCGTCGATCTCGGGCGGCGCCCGACCTGTCAGCGGTATGGCCGCGGTGAGCGGATGGCCGTCGACCTCCAGATAGACGACGGCTTCGCCGCCGAGGTTTTCGACCAGCGTCACCCGTGCGTTGCCCGAGAGCGCCGATGCCGCCGGTTCCCCGGCCGCCAGCAGCTTGACGTGCTCGGGACGCAGCCCGGCAATCACTTCCGTCCCTGCCGCTGCGCCGAGCCCGTCAGCCGCAATGCGGATGGGACCGGCCTCGATCAAGCCCTCCGATAGACGTCCCTTGAAGAGATTGGCGTTGGGAAAACCTATGAGATCGAGCGAGCGAGCCTGCTGCGGATTATGGTAGACTTCGCCGGCTTCGCCCTCCTGAATGATACGGCCCTCGTCGATGACGGCGAGCCGCTGGGCCATCGTCAGAGCCTCCAGCGAATCCGAAGTGGCGTAAAGGAAAGTCGCTCCGAGCTCGGCCCGTAGTGCCTTCAACTCGTCCATCAGCCGTTCGCGCAACTTGTAGTCGAGACCGACGAGCGGATCATCGAGCACGAAGAGTTCGGCGTCCTTCAGGAGGCCGCGCGCGACGGCCACGCGTTGCTTCTCGCCTCCCGACAACTGGTCGGGCGTTTTCCGCAGGAGATGGGTGATCGCCAGGATGCCGGCCGTGCGTTCGACGCGCTCAGCGATCTCCGCCTTGGGAAACCGCGCCAGCGTCAGCGGGTAGGCCATGTTCTGGGCGACCGTGAAGTGCGGATAAAGTGCGAAGCTCTGCGGCACATAGCCGATCGGTCGATCGGCAGGCGGCGCGTCCACGATGTTGTGGCCGCCGAGCCGGATCTCGCCGGAATCCGGCTTCTCCAGTCCGACGAGAATGCGGAACAGGGTCGACTTTCCGGATTTTGGCGGGCCGCAAAGCACGGTGAAGCTCTGTGGCTCGACGGTCAGCGTCAGCTCGTCGAGGGCCTTCTTGCCAGCATAGCTCTTGGTGATGGCCTTGAAGCTCAAAGTCATGGATCAGCGGCCAAGTTGCGCGAAGGTCGGAACGAGCAGGATCCCCGCGCCGAAGACGGCGACGATGACCACGAGAATCTTCGCGATGAAGAAGACGCTGCCGGCAGCCGAGGCATCCTTGCGAAGATTGCCGACCGCAATTTGCAGAAGGGTCGAGACGACCAGCACGACCAGGCCGATCTTGTAGAGGGTCAGGTTGTAGCGTTGGGCAATGAGCAGGATCCCGGCGAGGAGCCCGAAGATCAACGTGATCTCGAGACGCTCGGGAAAGCTGCGGCGCGAATGGGCTGGCTTCATCGGTTCAGACCTCGCCCCGCACGGTGCCGAACGTCATGCCGACCAGCAGATATTTCTGGAAGAGGTAAATGAACATGACCGGCACGACCATGTAGATGGACGTCATCGCCGAGATGAATGTCCAGTTGACGCCGCCATCGGCATAGGTGCCGACCGACAAGGCGTAGGGAATATTCTGCGTGTTGACGCCGCCGATGATGAAATTGAAGAGATATTCGTTCCAGACGAAAATCAGGTTGAAGATGAACGCGGCAATCAGCCCGGGTCGAACCTGCGGCATCACCACCTTGAAGATCACGTGGAACCAGGAGCCGCCATTGACGATGCCGGTCTCGTCGAAGCGGGTGGAGACCCCATCGAGAAATCCCTTCAAGATCCAGACCGAGAAGGGGATCGAGAACATCGCGTAGAACAACATCAGCCACAGATGCGAGTCCTTCCAGCCGAAGCCGACATACATCAGGAACACGGGAAGGATGACGGCCGGTCCCGGCAGCATGCGGATCGACAGGAGCAGAAACATCAGGAAGTCGGTGCCCTTCGGCCTGAACCGCGAAAAGCAGAACGCGGCGAGGAAGGACACCACGACGGCAATGATCACCGCACCGAGCGACAACAGGATCGAGTTGCCGATCTGCAGGAAAATCTCGTTTCGGTGGAACAGATCGACATAGTTCGCGAGCGTCGGCGAGAAGATCAGCTTCGGCGGCACCGCGAGAATGTCGTCGCGGGTTTTGAAGGAGGACAGGATGATCCAGCCGATCGGTGCGAAGAAGATCAGCGAGATCAGCCACAGCGCAGCATAATACAGGCCGGCGCGAATGCGGCTCATTGGTCGCCCTCCCGTCTGCGGCGCATGTTGAGCACGAAGATGAAGACGCTCGTCATGGCGATCGAGATCAGGAGCAGGAGCACTGCATAGGCCGACGACCAGCCCATGTTGAAGCTCTCGAAGGCCTGCTTGTTGAGTTCGAGCGCGACGAGGCGCGTGGTCTGGCCTGGACCACCCTTGGTCATCGGAATGATCAGGTCGAGCGTCTTGAAGCTGTCGATCGTGCGCAGGAGGATCCCGAGCATCATGATGAACTTCCCGTGGTGCCAGATCACCAGCGTCAGCCGGCGTGGGAACGGCACGCGATCGATCTCGGCCGCCTCGAGTTCGGCGGTCGGCACCGACCCGAGGGCGGCGAGCGTCATCAGCGTCATGAACGGCGTCCACATCCAGCAGTCGACGGCCAGCACGGACCAGTAGGCAAGGCTCGGATCGCCGAGAAAGTCGATGGGGCCGACGTCGAAGAGGGTCCGCGCCGCATAGTTCAGGATGCCGAAGGTCGGGTCGTATATGAAGCGGAAGAACGTGCCGGACGCGACCGGCGTCAGGACCATCGGCGCAAACAGCATCGTCAGCGCGAGACGCCTTCCCGGCATGTCCCGCGAGCCCCAGAACAGGAAGCCGAGCGCCGCCCCGACGACGGTCTGTATCGTCACGCCGCACAACACGAAGGTGAAGGTTCGGGACAGGTCGAACCAGATGCCGTTCTTGCTGGCGAGAATGGCGAGGAAATTGCGGAAGCCGACGAAGTCGGGCGGCATGCCGCTGGTCAGAGAATAGTTATAGAAGGAAAGGCCCAGCAGCCAGAGCGTCGGGATCGTGTTGAACAGGATGAAGAAGATCATCACCGGCACGAGCAGCGCGATGATCAGCGTTGTTCTGTTGTCGAAGAGGCGGGACAATCCGCTTCGTCGGGACACGAAAGACATGACGGCGTCTCGATCTGTGGCTCGGGTGCACTGCGAAAGCCGAAAGCGGCCCGAAAGCCGAAAGGGAAAGAGATGCGGCGCCATCGCGCCGCATCCCGCGAGTATGGGCTCCAGATCTTAGAGCGAGGTCATCGCGCACTTGTCGCTTGGGGCCGTCTTGGCGACGCCCTCGTCGGACAGGATCTGCTGCTGGGCGCAGGCGATGTAGTCCATGACGGCCTGCGCATCGGTCGATTGGCCGGTCACGAAGGACGAGTAGCCCTCCTGCTGGATCGACAGCATTTCCGAATATTTCGGATCATGCCAGAAATCCTGGCTTCGCCCGTCCTCCAGCATGTATTTGAAGGTGCGGTTCCACGGATTGATGTCGTCGAAATCGTCGCGCGAAAGGGTGGTCTTGTCGCACGGGTTGCCGCCGCGCTTGGCAAATTCGAGGGCGGTGTCGGGCTGGTACCACCAGTTCATGAAGTCGATGGCGACGCGCATCTTCTTCTCGTCGTTGAAGGCGTTGATCACCCAGGGCTGGCCGCCCATGGAGTAGATACGCTTGGCCTTGTCGCCGGTGCCGTGCTTGGGCGGTGGCACGACCAGCACCTTGCCCTTCAGCTCCTCGGTGATCATCGCGGACCCGACGGCGGCCCACTGGATGGTCGAAAAGACCTTGCCCTGGGTGAAGACGTCGATGCCTTCGGCGATGCCGATATTGGTGGCGCCCGGTGGGCAGTATTTCAGCCAGCGCTTGAACTCGACGAGGCTTTCGGCGTTCTGCGGCGTGTTGAGGATACCCTCGACCTGTCCGGTCTTCGGATCCCAGATCTCGCCGCCTCGGCTCCAGAGGAAATTGTTGAAGGCGCAGGTCGCGAAGTCGTAGACGCGGCTGTACTGCTGGGCAAAACCCCAACGCTGCTCGTCCGGCCGGGTGAAGAAGTCGGCGACCTTCTCGAAATCCTCCATGGTGAGGTTCTCGAAGTCCTCGAAGGTCTGCGGCAGCGGCATGTTGTACTTGGCCTTGAAGGCCTCGTTCTCCTTCGGGTCCTCCAGCCAGTCCTTGCGGACGTAGAGCGCCTCGACATCGCCCTCCTGCGGCAGGCCCCAGATGTCCTGGGTGCCGTCGGGATAGGTCATGTAGGTGTCGACGACGGTCTTGGAGTACCAGTCGATGGCGAGGTTCTTGTTCTTGGCGATGACGTCGTTGAGCTGCAGGATCCAGCCCGGCTGGGCGAGGGCGCCCAGCCATTGGCTGTCGGAAATGATGATGTTGAATTCCTGGCTGCGCGTCACGAGCGACGTCGCGGCCTTCTGAAACAGGTCGGAGAACGGCGCTTCCTGGAAGTTGAAGCTGACGTTGTAGCCGTATTTTTCCTTCACGAAATCGGCGAAGAGAGGCGACATCTTCACACCGAGCGAAGATGGAACCCAGCCGGCGATGCCGAGAATGTTCATTTCGATCGACTGACCGGCGAGGGGATGCTTCTCCTGCGCCATCAACCGGTTGATGAAGGGGGCGCCCAGCGCGGTCGACAGACCGAGCGCCGCGCCTCCCTTGAGCAGGCTGCGTCGGGGCAGCATGAAGCTGCCCGATCCGGAGTCTGATGCACGTGTCATGAAAGGGTTCCTCCCGTTGCAACAACGCTGACGACGTCCGGTGTCCGAAGGCGCTTGTGCCAGGTTCGGGCCGGGATAATGGCGCCATCCTCCCAGACGGCCATTCCACGAAATACGCTATTGGCGACAATATTCAGATAGGTTAAGACAATTGTCAAGATGACGGAAACCAGCCCCCTTGCATCACAGCCATCCCGTGTGGGCCGCCTCGCCGGACCGGCGCGCCAGACGCCGTTGCAGTTCCGCGACGACCCACTTCTGTGGGCGGGCTGGCTCTACGCTCAGGACGGGCTGACCCAGAATGAAATCGCCAAGTCCATGGGGGTCTCACGGGCGACGGTGAACGGCTATCTGGCGGAGGCGCGATCGCGTGGCATCGTCACGCTGACGATGGAGACCTCGCGGCTGAGCGAGTTCATGATCGCCCAGGCGCTCAAGGATCGTTTTGCGCTCACCGATTGTGTGGTGATCCCCGCTGTGGACGATGAAGGCTCGCTGACACTGCGTCTCGGCCGCACCGGCGCGCAGGTTCTCGAGCGGCTGACCCGGCCCGGCGACACGATCGGGGTCAGCTGGGGGCGGACGATGATCGCTCTGGCCCGCAGCATCGCGAATCTGAAGATGGCCGACCTTTCGGTGATCCAGATGACCGGCGGCAGCACCGCCCCCGTCGATTTCACGCCGGAACTCTGCGTCTCGCAGATGGCGACGGCGCTGGGCGCCCGTTCGATCAACATCACCGCGCCCGCAGTCGTTTCGAGCCCTGCCGTTCGCGATCTGCTGATGGCCGAGCCGCTGCTGCGCG
>JBBSUS010000113.1:0-6805 GCA_038234195.1 Hyphomicrobiales bacterium
GGCCGGCAATCTCGGCATCAGGACACTCGATCCATCCGGGGAGTTCGGCAACGAAACGCTCGGACCGTCCAACAAGATCGGACCCGATCTGGTGATGGCGGAGGCCGTGGTCGCCCCCGGCTCGCGCTATGCCGGCCGGACGATGCAATTCTCTGGTCTGCGCACCCAGTTTGGCATCACGCTGTTCGGCCTGCAGCGCAAAAGCCGCATGGCCCGCTCGGCTCTGTCGGAGATCCGGCTGGAGCCCGGCGACACGCTGCTTCTGTGCGGCCGTCAATCGGCGATCGCCTCGCTGAAGGGAAATCACGACCTGCTGCTGCTGGAATATTCCGCTCAGGCGGTGCCGCAGAGCGCCAAGGCGAAGATCGCCGGACTGATATTCCTTTCCATCGTGCTCTTGTCGGCGGCAGGCGTCCTTCCGATCGAGGTGCTGGCGGTGACCGGCGCCGTCCTGATGGTGGCCACCGGATGCCTCACCGTCGGCGAGGCGGCCCGCTCGGTCGACCGCTCCATTTTCATGCTGATCGGCGCATCGATCGCGGCAGCCGTCGCTCTGGAGCGCACCGGCGGGGCAGCACTCATCGCCGAAGCCACCGTTTCGGCACTCGCAGGCCTTTCGCCCGCGATCATCTTGTCCGGCTTGTTCCTGGTCATCGCAATCATGACAAATTTCTTGTCGAACAACGCAACCGCAGTGCTCTTCACGCCGATCGCTCTCGACGTTGCCCAGCGTCTCGGCGTCGCACCCCAGGCGTTCCTCGCCTGCGTGATCTTCGCCGCCAACGCCTCGTTCGCCACGCCTATCGGCTACCAGACCAACCTCCTCGTCATGGGGCCGGGACACTATCGTTTCGCCGACTTTGCAAAGGCCGGTGTTCCCCTCGTCATTCTGGTGTGGTTAACATTCTCGCTGGTGGGGCCATGGTATTATTCGCTGTGAGGGAGGGCGCACGGACGTGACGGTACATCATCCGCAGACGCCGCAATTCTTTCTCACATCGCCCTCGCCATGTCCCTATCTGCCCGGCCAGGCCGAGCGGAAGGTGTTTACCCATCTCGTCGGCGAACGCGCGCCCTCGTTGCTCGATCTTCTGAGCCAGGGCGGCTTCCGGCGCAGCCAGAACATCGCCTATCGGCCCGCCTGCGAGCGTTGCCGTGCCTGCGTGTCGGTGCGCATCCTCGTCGACGAGTTCCGACCCGGCAGATCGATGCGCAGGGTCATCGCCCGCAACCATGACGTGATCGGACGAATCGACCAGGCCGAACCATCGAGCGAGCAGTATTCGCTGTTTCGCCACTACCTCGATCATCGCCACACGCGTGGGGGCATGTCAGAGATGAGCGTCCTCGACTACGCGATGATGGTCGAGGACAGTCAGGTGGACACGCGGTTGATCGAATATCGCCGCAAGGGACCCGACTCGGCCTTTTCGCCGAGAGGCGACGGCGATCTTCTCGGCGTGGCGCTCAGCGACGTCATGAACGATGGCGTTTCGATGGTCTATTCGTTCTTCGACCCCGACGAGGCGGACCGCAGTCTCGGCAGCTACATGATCCTCGATCACATCGAGCGCACCCGCAAACTCGGCCTGCCCTATCTCTATCTCGGCTATTGGGTGAAGGGCTCGCGCAAGATGGACTACAAGGTCCGCTTCCAGCCGCAGGAGCATCTGACGGCGAAGGGCTGGGAACGCTTCGATTCCAGCGTCGAGTAGCTCATTTTCCGCGGTCGAGCATCGAAGGGCGCCTGACGGTTGCCGAGAGTTTAAGCATTTCGCTCGATCAGTGCGGCACCGCTTGCGGGTCAGGCCGCTTGGCGCGCCTGCCGGGTCTGGCGTTCGGCTGCGGGATCGACGGGCAGCACGATCTCGATGCGACAGCCACTTTCGAAGTCAGGGTCCACCCCGATCACACCGGCATGGATGTCGACGATCCGGCGGCACAGCGCCAGGCCCAAACCCACGCCGGTCCCGGTGTCGGCGGATGCTCGCTTTTCATGGTCACGACCGCCCTGCTCGAACGCTTCGAACATGGTGTCGGCGTCCACATCACCGATCCCGCGGCCATTGTCCTCGACGAAAAAGCGATGCTTGTCTCCGCCGCGCTCGTAGCGGATCAGAATGTGCAACGGCTCTTCGTCGCGACGGTTCTTGATGCTGTTCTCGACCAGGTTCTGGAAGAGCTGCCGGATCAGTCCCGCCTCGCAGACGATCGACGGCAGCCGCGGCGTGTAGATCGTTGCGCCGCTTTTTACGACCAAGCTCGAAAGGTTGAAACGAACCTCCTCGACAAGGAGGTTCATATCGTTTTCGCGCAGATCGACGGTCGTCGTTTCCTCGTCACGTGCAACATCGAGCAAGGCCGTGACATTGGCAGCGAGATGGGTCGCACTTGCGATCATCAGGTCGAGATACTCGCCCGCCTGCGGACTGAGCGTGGTATTGCGATCCGCCTTGATGACGTTCATGGCCGTGACGAAGGTGCCGAGCGGCGAGCGCAGGTCGTGTGCGGCGAAAGCACCGAACCGTCTGAGACGATCGTTGGTCTCGATCAGCGCGCGCTCGCGCTGGGACAATTCGGTGATGTCCGTCGATATCCCGAGAAGCCGTCGGCTTCCGTCGGCCGCATCGAAGGCGATCTTGCGTGTCACCAGCGTTCGTTCACGACCACCCTGGTCCACGACGGTCTCGACGATTTCGCTGCGCCCCTCTTCGAAGGCGCGGCGATCCTGCGAGAGCCAGAGATCGGCCTCGGCGCGAGGCCGGTGATCGGCCAGCCCGCTGCCGACGACCGACGAACGCCGCTCGGCCGGCACAAGTTCGAGAAAAGCCCGGTTCGCGAACAGAATGACGCTGTTCTCGTCTTTCACGAAAACGAGATTGGGATCATGCTCCATCACCAGAGCAAAGATCTCGCTGTCCAGCATTCCGACGGCTCTCCGGCGCTCCCGATTCGAGCTTGAAAGTCTACAGGTTAGCCGGAGGAAGTCGCCGCTTGTTAAGCATGCGCGAGACAGTATCCACCGAATTCAAGACGCTTTCCCAGACCGGACGGCCAAAAGATCTCGCGGCACCGCCCGCTTCGCACTGCTTGCATTGCCTGGGCTTTGCAGCTTGAAGGCGACGGGGTGCTTCCTGACCGCCGACGAGCGCGCGGTTCCCTATTGCCCGAGTGACGAAAGCCCGAGCCATGTCCGCCACCCCGCCGCGTTCGCGCACACCGATCACCGCTGTAGCATCCGAACTTTCATACGCACGCGGTGTCGGTATCGTCGGACTTGGCGGGCTGGTCCTGTCGGTCGACATTCCGCTGATCCGCCTGTCGGAGAGCGGCATCTGGACGGTGCTTCTCATACGGGGCGTTCTCACGTGCCTTGCGGCGGTACTGATCTGGCAATTCGATCGCCGCCGCACCCGCCGGGCAACGCGGCTGATCGAAGGACGGACCGGCCTCTTCATCACAGCGATCTTCTCGCTCAGCGCCGCAACTTTCGTCTATTCCGTATTCAATACGAGCGCCGGAAATGTCGTGTTCATTCTCGCCTTCAATCCGATGTTCGCGGCGGTCCTGTCGTTCTGGCTGCTCGGCGAAATCCCGCCGCGGGCAACGTTGATCGCAATTCCGGCCACCCTTGCAGGCGTGCTGCTGATCATCTGGGCGGGGCTGGAAACAGGCAATTGGCTCGGCGATCTGGCAGCCCTTGCCACCGCCTTTCTGACCGCCCTCGGGTTGACGGTCGCCCGCCGCAGCGGCACCGACATGCGCTATACTTCGGCGCTCGGCCTGTTGTTGCCGGCGCTCATCGCCCTGCCGTTCGTCATCGGAGACGGAATCGATTCCCAATCCATCGGCTGGCTGGTCCTGAATGGCGCCATCGTGATTCCCGTCGCGATGATCTGCCTTGCCGCCGCGCCGATGTTCGTTCCGACGCCGGTCGTTGCCATGGGCTACCTGATCGAGACGACCCTCGCGCCGATCTGGGTCTGGTTGATCTTCGACGAGCGACCGATCGACTTGGCTCTGGTCGGCGGCGCCCTCGTCGTTGCCACCCTGGTGGTCCATTCGGTCGCCGAACTGCGACGCGCGGGACGGCAACACGCTATGCGAAGGGTCGCCGCGGCATCGCCGGAAGCCTCAGCGGACGGAGGAGGCGTCCGATGAGCAGCCCCGGCTCGGATCGAGCGTTCACACAATTTGGGAATAACGCCGCTAACCTCTGAAAAAGATGGAGATTTTGCAGGTTACTTTCTGCTAGAGTTCGCCCGCCAAGCGCTGGGAGGGGCTTGTGGGGAGAACCGGCGCGCGGTCCGATTGCGAACACCTTGCCTGCCCCCGGCATCGCGTCTCCCCGCATGAAACCACTCGCAGGCGGGCGCTCGAACTGCCCGCTCAAAAACCAAGGCGGGCAACGGGCCCGCAGCGGAGGATATCATTTCCATGAAGCATTTCCTGATCGGCGCCGTTTCGGCCGCAGCACTTCTCGCCGGCGCCTCCGGCGCTTCCGCCTCGACCGGCTGCGATTCGGGCGAGATCGTCATCAAGTTCAGCCACGTCGTCGCCGCGACCGGCCATCCCAAGGGCGATGCCGCCACCGAACTCGCCAAGCGCGTCAATTCGGAGATGGACGGCAAGGCCTGCATGGAGGTGTATCCGAACTCCACGCTGTATGACGATGACAAGGCGCTGGAAGCGCTTCTCATCGGCGACCTTCAACTCGCCGCACCGTCGCTGTCGAAGTTCGAGGCCTATACGCTCAAGTACCGGGTCTACGACCTGCCATTCCTGTTCAACGATCTGGCCGCCGTCGAGCGCTTCGACAATTCGGAGACCGGCAAGGGCCTGCTGAAGGTCATGGAAGACAAGGGCTATCTCGGCCTCGGCTACTGGTTGTCGGGAATGAAGCAGTTCTCGGCCAACAAGCCGCTGCTCCTGCCGTCCGATGGCAATGGCCTGAAGTTCCGCATCCAGACCTCCGACGTGTCCGAAGCGATGATCAACGCGATGGGCGCATCGGCCCAGAAGCTCGCCTTCTCGGAAGTCTATGGCGCGCTGCAGTCCGGCGTCGTCGACGGCCAGGAGAACTCCTGGTCGAACATCTACACCCAGAAATTCTTTGAGGTGCAGGATGGCATCACCGAAACCAACCACGCCGCGCTCGCCTACCTGCTGGTGACGTCGACCGAATGGCTGAACGGCCTGGAGCCGGACGTGCGCGATCAGTTCCTGAAGATCGTCGAGGAGGTCACGAACGACGCGAACGCCAACGTCGCCAACATCGAGGCCAAGAACCGCCAGAACATCATCGACGCGGGAGGAAAGGTCCGTGAACTCACCCCCGACCAGCGCAAGCAGTGGGTCGCGACGATGAAGCCGGTGTGGGACAAGTTCAAGGACGACATCGGTCAGGACGTCATCGACGCCGCGATGAAGGCCAACGAGACCTCCGGCGCCGCAGCGGCGCCGGCCGCCGAGACCACCAAGGCCAACTGAGCCACAATCCGAGGGGCTCGCTCGCGGCGCCTGGCGTCCGGGCGAGCCTTTCGACTTTCAAAGCCGGCTTCGAACGCATAAACGGACGGCGGCCACCAAGGCCGTGACTCCGGAGGGCACACCATGCTGGGCTTATGGCCTTTTCTGGCGATCATCTTGATGCTTGTCGCGCTCTATCTGGTGGAACGTCGCCACGCGGCAGCGGTCACCCGGATCGAAGAAAACATCCTCGCCCTTCTGATGGCGGCGATCACGTTGATCTCGTTCAGTCAGGTTGTCGCCCGCTATGGCTTCAACGCCAGTTGGTCCGGCGCGCTCGAACTCACCCGCATCCTGTTCGCGTGGATGACCCTCTTCGGCATGAGCTATGCCCTGAAGCAGGGCCTGCATCTGGGTGTCGACGCTGCAATCCGGGCCTTGCCGCACCGGGCGTTTCGCGTGGCGGCGCTGTTTGGCGCGCTGTGCACGCTTTTGTACGCCGTCATCCTCCTGTCGGCCAATTGGCTGACCTATTTCGGTGCCAATTCAACCGGCGGCGCGGTGTTCTACTGGCACCGCTTCTTCACCGCCGGCCTAGGGCTCGATGACCTGACCTATCCGGTTTGGGCGCAGCACTTGTTCGGCCTTCAGACCCGTGTACACCGTTGGATCGCCTACCTCATGCTGCCGATCGGCCTGGCCCTTCTGGCCTACCGGGCTGGCCAGGCGACGATCCAGATTTGGAAAGGCGAGCGCGAACTCGTCATCGCCGGCCACGAGGCGGAAGACCTCGTCGCCGAAAACAAAGACCTGTTGAGAGACTGACCGGCGATGGAATCGATTGTTCTCTTCATTCTGGTCCTTGGCCTGTTGTTCCTCGGCGTGCCGGTGGCGATTTCGCTCGGCCTCTCCTCGGTTCTGGCCATCGCCTTCTTTTCGCGCGATTCAATGTCCTCGGTGGCGCTGCAGTTGTTCACCGCCTCGCAGAACTACACGCTGCTGGCGATCCCGTTCTTCGTCCTGGCCTCCGCCTTCATGTCGACGGGTGGCGTCGCCAAGCGGTTGATCGGCTTCGCCATCGCCACGGTCGGACACTTTCGCGGCGGCCTCGCCATGGCGTCAGTGCTCGCCTGCATGCTTTTTGCAGCACTGTCGGGCTCTTCGCCCGCGACGGTCGTTGCCATCGGCACCATCGCCATCGCCGGCATGCGCAAGGTCGGCTATTCCAAGGAATTCGCCGCCGGCATCATCGCCAATGCCGGCACGCTCGGCATCCTGATTCCACCCTCCATCGTGATGGTGGTCTATTCGGCCGCCACGAACGTCTCAGTCGGAC
>JBBSUS010000114.1:0-6801 GCA_038234195.1 Hyphomicrobiales bacterium
AGACGCTCGACCTGCGCCTGGGGACGCGGGTGACCGGGCTGGCGCGGCGCGCAGAAGGTTGGACCCTGTTCACGGAGGGCGGCGAATCCGCGATGGGAGCGGGCGCCTTCGATGGCGTGGTGTGCGCCATTCCGGCCGAGCAGGCGGCAGATTTGCTCGCCCCCCATGAGGCGACGATGGCGGCGCGCGCACGAGAAACCGTTTCCAATCCGTGCTGGACGCTGATGCTGGGCTTCGAGGCTGCCGTGCCGCTTGAGGCCGATACGCTTCGCCATTGCGGCGTGATCGGCTGGGCCGCGCGCAACGGCGCCAAGCCTGGAAGGCGTGGGCCGGAGGCCTGGGTGCTTCAGGCGTCGCCGGAGTGGTCGCGCGCGCATCTGGAAGACGACAAGACGACGGTGGCCGCAGCGCTGCTGACAGCGTTTGCCGATGCGGTGCCCGGGAATCTGCCGTCGACGATCCATGTCGCCGTCCATCGCTGGCGCTATGCCAAGGCCGGCAACGCCATGGTCGAAGCCGGGTGCCTGTGGAACGGCGATCTGCGTCTCGGAGCCTGCGGCGACTGGTTGATCGGGCCTCGGGTCGAAAGCGCCTTCGTGTCGGGCTGGCATCTGGCCACGACGATCGGGGCGAGCGGCTGATCGAGCGCATCCGGCCAGATCATGTCGGCCGAGGGGGCCCCTGCGTGCGTGCCAGAAGCGCCAATCCGCCGATGAAGAAGATCAGCAGCCCCGCCATGCCGATGCGGGCGGCGGTCTGCGGATCGGCGACGCGGCCAGCGGCAAAGGCGGTCAGCGCTGCGACGATTGCGGTGCCGAGAAACGACGTCGCGCGGCCGGTCAGCGCGTAGAAGCCGAAATAGCGACCGGCTTCTTCGGGGCTGACGAGCTGGGCGAGCCAGGATCGCGACGAGGCCTGAACCGGGCCGAAGGCCAGGCCGATCAGCATGCCGTAGACGATATAGGCTTTTTCGGCCGGGGTCGCGAAGAGGCCGGTGACGCCCGGAACGGATGGGCCGAAGTCGATCAGGCCGAAGAGCGTCGAGGCGGGTTCGGTCGAAACGATCGCGACCGTCGCGACGGCAAGTGCGAGGATCGAAGCCACGACGACGAATTTCGAGCCGAGCCTGGCATCGAGGACGCTGGCGATCAGGCAGCCGCCAATTGCGGCGATGTTGATGAGAATTCCAAACAGGCCGCTTTCGGTGATCGACCAGCCGAACATGCCGGCCGCGAACGCGCCGCCGAGGATCGTCAGGGCATTGACCCCGTCCTGATAGATCATCCGCGCGATCAGGAAGCGAAAGATGGCGGGTCGCCCCTTGATCTCCCGAAAGGTGGCGGCGAGGTCGCCGACGCCATGGCGAATAGCCGCGCGGACCCGTTCGCCCTTCGGCCGGTCCGGCGTCAGGACAAACATCGGCAGGATGAAGATAAGGTACCACAGGCCTGCGAGCGGTCCGGTCGCGCGAGCGCCTTCGCCGACCGCCGGATCGAGGCCGAAGAGGGGCGTGAGACCGAGCAGCGTCCTGCCGGTCACCGCACTGCCGGCAAGCAGCGCAAGGGTGAAGACGAGGAAGACGATGCCGCCGGAGTATCCCAGGCCCCAGGCTACGTTGGAGACGCGGCCGATCGCCCGCTTGGAGACGAGCCGCGGCAGCATCGCGTCGTTGAAGACGATCGAGAATTCGGCCGAGATCTGGGCGAGAACGATGGCGGTCGCGGCGAAAATGAGGGGCGAGCCCGGCGCCCCGACGAACCAGATCGTGCACAGCGCGGCAATCTTCAGCGTCGCGAAGCCGCCGATCCAGGGTTTGCGGGGTCCCGCCCGGTCGGCGATGGAGCCGAGCACCGGCGACAGGAGGGCAACCAGCAGGCCAGCGACCGTCGCCGCGCCGCTCCACCAGGCCTGGCCCGTGGCCGGATCGGGCGCCAGCTGCGAGACGAAATAGGGCCCGAACACGAAGGTGAGCACGACGGTGAAGAAGGGCTGGGCGGCGAAGTCGAAGCTCATCCAGCCCCAGACGGCCGACTGCTTCAGCGGTCGGCGATAGGGCGGGGCGTCGGTATCCGGGTCAACGGGCCCAGGATCGTCGGCCCGCATGCGATCGCCGGCCTCGCCGGCTTGGCGGCCGTTGTTCGATAAAAGCTGGCCACGTGGTTCACTCAATGACGGCGCCCGCCGCGGCTGCCTGCGGCGAGCGGAGTTTCGGCTCTGGGCGTGTTCAAGAGAAGGGCTTCGCGGCGATCGAGAATTTCGACGACATCTCCCACCGCGATGCGGCCGAGGCATCCCTTGCGGGGCACCGCGTTCCAGCCGAACAGCACGCCGCCCCAGTTCCGATCGGTGGACATGCGGGTCTGGCTGAGCGTGATGAGCGGCTGGGTCCCGGTGCTCTGGCCGGACAGTTGATCGATGGTGGTGACGATGCAGCGGTCGGATGGCTTGACGAGGTCGAGAACGACATCGCCGATCTTCACGCTCTGCCAGCCGTCCTCGGCAAAGGGACCTTCCGAAGACTCGTCGTCGTCGATCACGATGTTGGGTCGAAACCGGCTCATCGGCACCGCTTCGGCACGGCTCGACGTGACGATCGTCCGGTTGAGCTCACGAAGAGAAGCCGTCGTCGTCAGCAGGATCGGGTAGCCGTCGGCCAGGCTCACGGGTGCACTCGGCCCGGCATGGTCGGGATCGGCCGAGCGGGCGTCCGACCGGTCGAGATGCACGAGGCGCACGGGCGCCTTCAGCCAGTCGGAGAGGGCGGCATTCGCATCGGGGTCGGCCAGCGCCAAGTCGATGGTGCTGCGCCAGAGCTCGACGATCGCCCGCTCGGCTCCGTCCGGCGTCGGCACCAGCCGCTCCCCGGCGTCGTCGAAGGCGAGGATCAAGCCGTCATCGTCGAGGCTGGCCTCCAGCCGTGCCAGATCGGGCCTATCGCGCTGGGTGAACGCCCGGCCGCGGTCGTCGACGAGCATCCAGCGTCGGTCGCCGGCCAGACCGGGTGCCTCGACGGCGCATGCGTCGAGCGACACGGCCCGTCCGCCCTTGAGCGGATGGACATGGATCGAGCCAATCTTCACGATGCGACGTCTCCCTGACAGCAGCCGTTTGGCGACCCCGCGCTCCATCGAGACGGAAATGATCGCCATGCAAGCCGGCTTTCTTGCTATAGCGTTCTTCAGGATCAGTTTCGATCCCATTCGCCACGGAGGGCAAGACGATGGCCAAGGGTCAAGTGCGCGGCAACAAGGAAACCCGCAAACCGAAGAAGGACAAGGCTGCCAAGGCGCCGCCGGCCACCGTGCCCGGCAAGTTCGCCGCTGCCCAGGACAAGGACGGCAAGAAGAAGTGACACCGGTTGCTGCGGGTTAGCATTCCTTCGCTCGTGCCTACCCCGCGAGATCCGACAGCAGTCCTGCTGCGACGGTCAGCCGTGGGACCGAGGTTTCGCCGGCACCGGCCAGATCGGCAATCTGGCGACCTATGCGCGTGACCGCGCCCTCTCGGCTTTCTGCCCAGGCCTGCGCGGGCTCGGCCGCGTCGCTGTGCTCGCGCAGCGCCGTGGTTGTCAGGCGCCGCCGGGCGCTGGCGATCTGGTTGCCGGCCCGCTCCAAAGCAAGCGTTTCGTAATAATCGGGCGTGTTGAGGCCGAAGAGCGCTGCCTCCAGCCGGCCGATGCCGAAGAGATTGGTGATGCCAAAATAGGTGCCGATCGTCTTGTCGAGGGGCGTCGATGTTTCACGTGAGACAGAGGCGATGTCGGGCACGAGGGCCAGTAGCGGCAGGAGCGCGATGGCGTGGGCAAGGTCGTCGGGGACGCCCTTGTCGATCCAGCCCTGTCGACGCGCCTCGGCCTCGCCGCGTGCCGCCTCGCTCGACAGGTCGAGAAGTTGTCCCGTCAGGGTCTCCAGCGCAGCGCGGCCGTCGACGACCACCTTGGTCAGGCCGTCGGTGAAGCGCTCGTTGCGCACATACCAGTGGGTGGTGCGCACCAGGAACTCGCCGATCTCGGCGTAGAGCGCGTTCTGTGTCTCGCCCGGAAGCTGACCGTCCAGTGAATCGACCTTCTGGTAGAGGGCGCGCACGTCGAACCCGTCCTTGGCGGCGATGAACGCGCGCACGATCTCAGACGGTGACGCTCCCGAGGCCTCGCGCATGACGGTGACGAAGGTCGGACCCGTACGGTTCACGATCTCGTTGGCCAGGACCGTTGCGACGATCTCGCGGTGCAATCGGTGGCCCTCGATATCTCGTGAGAAGTCCTTGCGCATGGCGCTCGGGAAGTAGTCCGTAAGGCGATCTTCCAGATAAGGATCGTCGGGCAGCTTGCCGGCGACGAGCTGGTCGAAGAGCACGATCTTGGCATAGGCCAGCAGCACGCCGATTTCCGGCCGCGTCAGGCCTCGACCGGACCCGCGCAAATCGGCGATCGCCGCTTCAGTGGGCAGGGTCTCGACCGTGCGGTTCAGCTCGCCGGCGTCCTCCAGCACGGCCATGAAACGCGCCTGGAGGGCGAGGGCATCGGGGCCGCGACGCTGTTCGAGGGACAGGGCGAGGGTTTGTTCGTAATTGTTGGCGAGCACCAGTTCGGACACTTCTCCTGTCATCTTGGCGAGCAGCACGTTGCGGTCGGGGCGCGACAGACGGCCGGCCTCCATCGCACCCTTGAGGGCGATCTTAATGTTTACCTCGACGTCGGAGGTGTTGACGCCGGCCGAATTGTCGATGGCGTCGGAGTTGATGCGCCCGCCGGCCCGGGCGAACTCGATCCGGCCCTTCTGGGTGACGCCGAGATTGGCGCCTTCGCCGACGACTTTGGCGCGGACCTCCGCGCCGGTGATGCGGACCGCATCGTTGGCGCGGTCGCCGGCCTCGGCGTTGGCCTCGGTGGAGGCGCGGATGTAGGTGCCGATGCCGCCGAAAAAGAGAAGGTCGACGGGGGCCTTCAGGATCGCCGTGATGATCTCGTTTGGCGTGCCGGAGGTCTTGTCGAAGCCGATCGCGTCGGCGGCCTCCTTCGATAGGTGGATCACCTTCTCGCGCCGCGAAAAGACGCCGCCACCCTTGGAGATGAAGTCCTTGTCGTAATCGGCCCAGGACGAGCGCGGCTTGTCGAAGAGCCGCACGCGCTCGGCGTAGGAGGCGTGGATGTCGGGCGCGGGATCGATGAAGATGTCACGATGGTCGAAGGCGGCGATCAGCCGGGTCTTCTCAGACAGCAGCATGCCGTTGCCGAACACGTCGCCCGACATGTCGCCGCAGCCCACGGCGGTGAAGGGGGTGGCCTGGATGTTCCACGCGCTTGCGGCGGACCCTTGCGACCTGCCGTCGTCGCTCGCCGGACGCTCGATCTCGCGGAAATGCCGCTTGACCGCTTCCCAGGCGCCACGGGCGGTGATGCCCATCGCCTTGTGGTCATAGCCGGCAGAGCCACCGCTAGCGAAGGCGTCGTCCAGCCAGAAGTCTTCGGACTGGGCGATGGCGTTGGCGGTGTCGGAGAAGGTCGCCGTGCCCTTGTCGGCGGCGACGACGAAATAGGGATCGTCGCCATCGAGGCGCTTGACGCCCTGCGGGGTGACCACGTCGTCGCCGACGATGTTGTCGGTGACCGAAAGCAGCGAGGCGACGAAGACGACATAGGCCGAGCGGCCGGCGGCGAACCAGGCGTCCCGGTCGGAGGTCGGCGGCAGCGTCTTGGGATAGAAGCCGCCCTTGGCGCCAACCGGCACGATCACGGCGTTCTTGACCTGCTGCGCCTTGACGAGGCCGAGCACCTCGGTGCGGTAGTCCTGGGCCCGATCGGACCAGCGCAGGCCGCCACGGGCGACCCGGCCGAAGCGCAGATGGACGCCCTCGACGCGGGCGTCGAAGACGAAGATCTCGCGGAAGGGGACCGGCGCGGGCAACCCCTCGACCGCCTGTGATTCCAGCTTGAAGGCCAGCGCCGGCGCGACGTGGCCGGGCTCGGAACCGGTTTCCGACGACGTGCCGTCGACGGCGAAATAATTTGTACGCAGCGTCGCCAGGATGGCGTTGAGGAAACGCCGCACGATGCGGTCGTCGTCGATCGAATCGACCGCGTCGAGAGCGTCGATGACCTCGACATAGAGGTCGGCGCAGCCGCGGGCGGTCGCGCGGGCGGCCTGGCGCGCATCGGGCTCGCCGCTCTCGTGTTGCGATGCGTCAGGTTCGATGGCGGGGCGGCGCGGATCGAAGGCGGTTTCGAAGATCTCCCACAGCGTTCGGGCGATCTGCGGCAGGCGCAGGAGCGCTCCCGCCAGATAGTCCGGCGAATAAGCAAGGCCGCCCTGGCGCAGGTAGCGCGAATAGGCGCGCAGGACGTTGGCCTGGCGCAGGCTCAGACCGGCAGCGAGCACCAGAGCGTTGAAGCCGTCATTCTCGATGCGGCCGGCCCAGACCGCCTCGAAGGTCTCTTCCAGCGATTGGCCACCGTCCTCGAGGGGCACCGCCCCGCCGGTCTTTTCGCGCAGATCCATGTCGTGCAGATGGACGGTCTCGCCGCCCACGCGGGTGATGCGGAACGTGCGCTCGGAGACGACCGAAAAACCCATGTTCTCGAGGATCGGCACCCGCGTCGACAGCGACACGGCCGGCCCCAGATGGGCGATCTTCATGCGCAGGATGGTGTCGTCGTCGCCGGCGCGGCGGTAGAAGTCGACGTCGATCCGGCGCTCCGGACTCAAGGCCCCGATGACGACGGCGTCGCCGACCGCCTCCCGGGGCGCGATCACGTCGCGGTAGCTGTCGGGCAGGCCCGGTGCCAGCGCGGCGAGCTCGGCG
>JBBSUS010000115.1:0-6798 GCA_038234195.1 Hyphomicrobiales bacterium
AATACTACACCGGCCCGGTCTTCGAAGCCGAACTGCTCTTCGACGTCGTCAACGAAAAGGGCCAAAAGGTCCAGTTCGGCTCGGTCGGCGGCGGCGGGCGCTATGATGGGCTCGTCTCGCGCTTCATGAGTCAGCCGGTACCGGCGACGGGCTTTTCCATCGGCGTTTCGCGGCTGATGACGGCGCTGAAGAATCTCGGCCGGCTGGAGACCAGCCGCCGCACCGGGCCGGTCGTCGTCACGGTCATGGATCGCGACCGCATGGCCGACTACCAAGCCATGGCGACCAAGCTCCGTAACGCGCTGAACGACGACGGAAACGGCGGCTTCGTCGATCCGCCGGTCGCCGTCGAGGTTTTCCAGGGCAACCCCAAGCAGTTCGGCAAGCAGCTGCAATATGCCGACCGGCGCGAGGCCCCCGTGGTGGTCATCCAGGGCGGCGACGAGAAGGAAGCCGGCAAGGTGCAGGTTAAGGATCTGGCGCTCGGCAAGGAGCTGTCGGCCGAGATCACCGACAATGCCGAATGGCGCGAGGCGAGGGCCGGCCAGGAGATGGTCGACTACGACCCGGCCACCGACGGCGGCTCCGATGCGCTGGTCGCCGCCGTGCGCGCGATCCTCGACCGCAACGCCGCGGCGCGTTCCAACGCACCGCAACCCTGATGGCGACGGCGTCGCAGTCCGTTTGGGACGAGAACGAAGCGCGGCAGCCAAGCCGTGCGTCTTCGCCCCGTCAGGGGAGAAGATCCCGGCAGGGAGATGAGGGGGGAGAACGCGCAGCGTTCTTCACGGCGCAACGACGCGCAGCCCTCATGCGGCCAACCCTCCATGCGGTCTTCGATCTGCGCCGATCCACGCAGCGACCGCTCCGCGCCTGCGTGACGATCGAAATCGCCGGCGGTCCGACATCGTGACCCATTCCGCCGCCAACCCGCCCTTCGAGGCCGCGCTCGATCGCCTGTTTGCCGCGCGCGGCGCCGAGCGTGTCGCAACGCCGGTGATCCAGCCTGCCGATCCCTATCTCGACACGGCCGGCGAGGCGCTGCGCCGCCGCATCTTCCTGACCCGCGGCGAGGCGGGCGAAAACCTCTGCCTGCGGCCGGACTTCACCATCCCCGTCTGCATCGACCATTTGCGCCGCACCGAGAAGCTGCCGCGCCGCTATTCCTACTGCGGCGTGGTCTTCCGCCAGCGCCCGGACGGGCCGGCTGAATTCTTCCAGGCCGGCATCGAGGATCTGGGCGAAACCGATCGCGCCACCGCCGACGCCCGCGCGCTCGCCGATGCGCTGGCGGCGCTCGAAATCTGCGGCGTTCGGCCGGAGACCCTCGACATCGTCCTCGGCGACCAGGGCCTGTTCGAAGCCTTCCTCAAGAGCCTCGGCCTGCCCGAAGGCTGGCAGCGCCGGCTCGTGCGCACCTTCGGCCACGACGCGGCGCTGCGGGGCGCGCTCGAGGCCCTGTCGAAGGGTGGTGCCGGTCGCCTCGACCGTCTCGACCTGGACCTCGCAACGCTCGCCGAAAGCCGCGAGGCCGGCGCGCTGACGATCGCCATCCGCGCCCGCATGGAGGCTGCCGGCCTGCCGCCCCATTCCGGCCGCTCGCCGGGCGAGGTCGCAAACCGCCTGATCGAAAAGGTCGCTGTCTCGGCGGCCAGGCTCGGCGAGGGCGCCCACCGGCTGCTCGGCCGGTTCCTTGCCGTCGACTGCCCGCTCGACGAGGCGGTGGCCACCCTGCAGGATCTCGCCGACACTGCCGGCCTCGATATCGGCCCCGCGCTGTCCGTCTTCGAGACCCGCAATCTCGCGCTGCAAGACGCTGGCGTCGATCTGAAGACGATCACCTACCGTGCGGCCTTCGGCCGTCCGATCGACTATTACACCGGCCTCGTCTTCGAGGCGCAGACCCGGTCATCGAAGGCTGAGGATAGCGCCAATGTGCTCGCCGGTGGTGGCCGCTACGACCGGCTGCTGACCATTCTCGGCGCGCGCGAGCCGGTGCCGGCCGTCGGCTTCTCGCTCTGGCTCGACCGGATCGCGGCGCTTGAAGGGCGTGCGCCGGGACGGCCGGACAGCGGAGACGCGGCATGAGCCTCACCCTCGCCATCCCCTCCAAGGGACGCCTCAAGGACAAGGCGGTCGCGGCCCTGGCCGACGCGGGCATCACGGTCGAATCCGCCGTCAACGACCGCAGCTACCGCACCAGCGTCTCCGGCTTCGAGGGGCTGGACGTCCTGCTGCTCTCTGCCTCGGAAATCGCCCGCGAACTGCGCGACGGGGCCGTCGATTTCGGCATCACCGGCGAAGACCTCATCCGCGAGACCATGCCCGAGCCGGACGAGACGGTGCGCATCGTCAGGCGACTCGGCTTTGGTCATGCCGATGTCGTCGTCGCCGTGCCGGAAAGCTGGGTCGACGTGGAAACCATGGAGGATTTGAACGATGTCGCCGGTTCTTTTCGCGCCCGCCACGGCCGCCGCCTGCGCATCGCCACCAAATACTGGCGCCTGACGCAGGGGTTCTTCACCCGCCGCCACGGCATCCAGAGCTACCGCATCGTCGAAAGCCTCGGCGCCACCGAAGGCACTCCGGCCGCCGGCTCCGCCGATATCATCGTCGACATCACCTCGACAGGCTCGACCTTGACGGCCAATCACCTGAAGGTGCTGACCGACGGCACGGTGTTACAGTCGCAGGCCTGCCTGGTGCGCTCGTTGCCGCGCCCGGGTCGGGACGAGGACCGGGAAGCAGCCGACCGTCTGGCGGCTCGCTTCGGCTAGCGGCGGCCTGGCCGTTGCAGGCGCTGTGGCAATGGAGACTGGCGCGACCGACCGGGAGAGGCGCTCCAGGTCGGCTTCGCCGTCTTCGGGTAAGAGACCGCGCGGCATCCAACCGGGAATCCCGCGCGGTTCGTCGCTTCAGTGCTGTCTTGAGGCGGCTGCCCTACTTCGCCGCTTCCAGCTGGCCGCGGATTTCGCCGCCCGGATGCGCCGCCGTGTGGATGTTGAAGTAGATCATGCCATCGGCGAACTCTTTGGCCTGATCGTCGGTCAGCGTCGCCGAACCCTTCTTGATGTCGGCGACCGCGACCGGCACGACCGGCGGCGCGTTGCTGCCGGCTGCGGCAGGGCCGTGGAAGTGCGAGGCGGTGGCATCGCCGCTGAGGCCCGAATAGTCGATCGTCCAGCTCAGCATCTTGGTGTCGCTGTCATAGGTCGCATCGACCTTGCCGGTCGCCGACGTCTCGACCGGCGGCACTTCCGAGGCGCCCTTCAGGTCGGCGGTGTACTTCATGTCCGCGGCAAATGCGCTGCCGGCGGCAAAGGACAGGGCCAGGCCCAAGAGGCCTGCCTTGAGAATCGTGTTCTGCATGGTGATCTCCCAATCAAAGCTGTGATGATGGTTGCAGGGCGGGCCGAGGGGCATTCGCTCCAAACGTCTCCATCCCGAACGATACGGCCGAAACGCGCGTTGGTTGCGGTGAAAAGAAACATTTAATGTCGAAGGCTGGCCGAGAATTAGCCGAATATTTCCAATTCCCGCCAATGGTTGTGCGCATCGTTACAGGGCTTTCAAGCGTATGCGTCAATTCCTTGCAGATGTTTCGTTGAAGGGCGAACAAGATCAGGCCGGCGCGCCGTCTGGCCGTGCGACCGGATCCACCTTCGACATCGTCCAGGAAACCGATCGTCTTCTGGCGGTCAGGCGCCGCGACCGCGTGCTCGGCGAGGAGATGCTGACGCTCTACGAGCAGGCGAGTTGGCGTCAACGCAGCGCCATCGTCAGATCCGCGATGAAATGGGTCACTGTGATGGCGCTCTGCGCCTTCTTCTTCAATCTCGCCTATATGCCGCAATTGCTGCTGGAAAACTTTCTCGTCTGCTGCATCGGGCTGCCGATCATCAACGCCCTCGTCTATTGGACGTGGCGCAAGCCGAGAAGCCATCGAGTGGAGGGCGGCGCCATCGTCGCATGGTGTTCGCTGACGATGATTCAGATGTCGCTCCTGGGCCTGTTGGCTGGCGGCTATAACCAGGAGCGATATGCGACCGCGGCGCTTTTCGTCGCAACGATCGCGGTGATGGTGTTCGGAATTCGCCTGTCATGGGCAAAAATCCTCGCGGCGTCGTCGCTGGTCATCTTCCTCGCGGCCAGCCTGCTCGATCCGTTGCTCACTTTGATGCAGACCGTCGTGCTGTTCTGCTTCTACGGCCTTGGCCTCGTGTCGACGGTGGTCGGCCGGCGCACGTCGAGCCTGCTGTCGCATGAAGCGTTTCTGATGAGTCTGCGCGATCGCTACCGCCAGAAAAGCCTGGACGAAACCAACCGCAAACTGGAAAAACTTGCATCGACCGATCCGTTGACCGGCCTCTTCAATCGCCGCTCCGCCAAGAGCGAAATCGACGTTGCGTGGAGCGATCCATTGCGGCGCGGGCGAGGTCTGGCGATCCTCATGTGCGATATCGATCACTTCAAGATGCTCAACGACAATTACGGCCATGCAGTCGGAGACGATTGTCTGCGGCGGATCGCCGACGCCATAAGCCTGGCCGTCGATCCCGAAGGCGACATCGTGGCCCGGTTCGGCGGCGAGGAATTCCTCGTCTGCCTCTGCGATGTCGACCAGGGCATGGGCATCGAAACCGCCGACAGGATCCGCCGAAACGTCGAGGACCTGGCGATTCCAAATCCGAAGGCGCCGGCCGGAATCGTCACCCTGAGCCTGGGACTTGCGCAGGGGCTCCACGGGTCGACGTCCGAAAGGGTCACGGTCTGGGCCGATGAAGCGCTCTATCAGGCCAAGCAGCAGGGGCGAAACCGCGTGTGCGCCTTTGCTGGCAACGTCTCCGTGCTGGCCGCTCAGCGCCCTGCGGGCGAGGCGCCAGGCGACCAATCGCCCCAGCGGCCGATCGGCCTGTCGGCCGTGACCTGAAACATCGTCAGGACGCGCACACCGCGGCCTCAGCCCGGCGCGATCATCGTCCTGGGGTCGACGATGCGGTCGTAGTCCTGCGCCGAAACGAGGCCTGAGGCGACGGCCTCGTCGCGAAGGGTCGTGCCGTTCTTGTGGGCGGTCTTGGCGATCTTGGCGGCGTTGTCATAGCCAATCGTCGGCGCCAGTGCCGTCACCAGCATCAGCGACTGCTCCATCAGGCTCTTGATGCGGCCCTCGTTCGCCGTGATCCCGTCGACGCAATGCTCGGCAAAGCTCTCCATGGCGTCGGCCAGAAGCCGGATCGAGGAGAGAACGGCGTTGGCGATCACCGGCTTGAAGACGTTGAGTTCGAACTGCCCCTGTGACGCGGCGACCGTCACGGTGGTCTCGTGGCCGAAGATTTCGGTCGCGACCATGGTCAGCGCCTCGGCCTGGGTCGGGTTGACCTTGCCCGGCATGATCGACGAGCCCGGCTCGTTGGCCGGCAGGTCCAGTTCGCCGAGGCCCGAGCGCGGGCCGGAGCCGAGAAAGCGGATGTCGTTGGCGATCTTGAAGAGATCGGCGGCCAGCGAGTTCAGCGAGCCATGGAAGAACGACAGCGCGCCGTGCGACGCCAGCGCCTCGAACTTGTTCTCCGCCGTGCGGAAGGGATGGCCGGTCAAAGCAGCGATTTCGGCGGCGATCTCGGTGTCGAAGCCGACCGGCGCGTTGAGACCTGTGCCGACCGCCGTGCCGCCCTGGGCGAGCGCCAGAACGCCGTCGAGCGCGGTGCCGATCCGGTGCTTGGCCAGTTCCAGCGCCATCGCGTAGCCGGAGAACTCCTGGCCGAGCGTCACCGGAGTGGCGTCCTGGGTGTGGGTCCGGCCGATCTTGATGAGGTCGGCCCATTGCCTGGCCTTGGCATCCAACGAGGCGTGCAGCCGCTCCAGCGCCGGCATCAGGCGCTTGTGGGTCTCGACGACCGTGGCGACATGCATGGCAGTCGGGAAGACGTCGTTGGACGACTGGCTCATGTTGACGTGGTCGTTCGGATGGACCGGCGTCTTGGATCCCATCGTGCCGCCCATCATCTCGATCGCCCGGTTCGAGATCACCTCGTTGACGTTCATGTTGGTCTGGGTGCCCGAGCCGGTCTGCCAGACGACGAGCGGGAAATGCTTGTCGAGCTGGCCCGCGATGATCTCGTCGGCGGCCTTCTGGATGACGTTGGCGATCTCGGCAGGCAGTCTGCCCTTGGCGGCCGAAACTCGCGCGGCGGCCTTCTTGACGGTGGCCAGGGCCACGATCAGCGGCATCGGCTGGCGGTCGCCGCCGATCTTGAAATTGTTGCGCGAGCGCTCCGTCTGGGCGCCCCAATAGCGGTCAGATGCGACTTCGATCGCGCCGATGGAGTCGGTTTCGGTGCGGGTGCTCATGATGCCCTCGTCGCTGCTCTCGTTGCGTTGCGGCAGGATTAGCGCCTGGGCCAGCCGATCGGAAGGGGCGGTGGCGCGTAAAATCGGTTCAAAGACTGGCTCTGACGTTTTTCATGGTAATGAACAGGCGTGCGGGATCGCTCACCGTCGGCCGGAATCCGTATCCTTCATACCAGTGTCGCCGCTTCTCGAAGGCGTCGTGGTCGCCGTGCGCCATCCCATCGAGAAGGACTGCGTGGCACCCGACCTGTTCGGCGACCGTTTGGGCCTTCTGAAAGACATGGTGGAGGAGGATGCCGCCGATCCCTGCGCCTTGGGCGCGAACATCGACCGCGATCCGCTCGCCTGCTCGCAGACACCCAACAATCGACCTGCAGATCAGCTCGATGGGCAGTGCGCGCCGGTGTCGACCCAGGCCTGATACAGTTCGCCGAACTGCTTCTGGGTTCC
>JBBSUS010000116.1:0-6778 GCA_038234195.1 Hyphomicrobiales bacterium
AATTCTGGGATCCTGAAAGCTGAGATCGGCCAGGCGATGGTCACTGGCGGCGACGCATCGAAGATGCAAAGGGCCGTCGCGCTGATCGAGGCCGGTCTTCAATCGGATCCGTTGAATTTTACCGCCTATCGCTTTCTTGCCATGGGTTATGGCAAACTCGGCGATGTCGGGCGTGCCCAGCTTGCAACGGCCGAAGGCTACTGGCAGTCGGGCTCCTACGGCGAGGCGAAGGTTTTCGCCATGCGGGCGCGCCAGTCGTTGAGACCGGGAACCCCGGCCGCTCGACGAGCCCAGGACATTATCGCCACTTCCGCACGCTGATCGCCCAGTTCATTTCATGCTTCGACATCCGCTCCCGATAAGGACGCACCACACGATGGCCCGCAAACTTCTCTCCGCCGCCTTCATCGCATGCGCCATGACCGTAGCCGCCCCGGTGGGCGCGACCTTCGCGCAGGATGTCAGTGTTGCGGCGAAGCAATCGTCTTTCGATGCCAAGCAGACGGGTGACATCGAGACGATCGTCCACGACTATCTCGTCCAGCATCCCGAAGTTCTGTTGGAGGCCCTCGACGCGCTGGAGGCCAAGCGTGCCCGGGAGCAGGTCGTCTCTCAAAAGAAAGCCATCGAAGAGGTGGGCCCTGCACTGTTCGAAACGCCGAAGGACACCGTCATCGGAAATCCGGACGGCGACGTGACGGTGGTCGAGTTCTTCGATTACAACTGCGGCTACTGCAAGCATGCCCTCCCGGACATGGAAGCAATGGTCAAGGCGGACCCGAAACTGCGCTTCGTGCTGAAGGAAATTCCCGTGCTGGGGCCGCAGTCCGTCGCAGCGAGCAAGGTGAGTCTGGCCTTGCGAAAGGTTGCGCCGGACCAATACGCCGCCTTCCACCAGAAGCTCCTCGGGGCTCGCGGGACGGCCGACGAGGCGAGCGCATTGGCCGTTGCTTCGAGCCTCGGAGTCGATGCCTCGGTGCTGAAGCCTTTGATGGACTCGCCCGAGGTCGGCGCCGAATTGTCGAAGCTGGGCGAGATGGCGACGACACTTTCGATCAGCGGAACGCCGTCCTACGTCGTGAAGGATCAGGTGCTGCCAGGCGCCATCGGGATGGATGCACTGAAGGCCGCCGTATCGAATGTGCGTCAATGCGGCAGCGCAAACTGCTGAAAACCTCCGATCCGCATGGATTCCATCGTCAAACGCTTTCCCCGAGAGCGCGATAGCTTTATAGCGACGGTGCAAGTGCTCGCTGATTGGGCGAGTGGGACTGCAACGGGCCCGAAGGTCGATAATGTCGACGATCCAGATTAGCACCGATGCCGATCATGGCTTGATCGCCGGCGGCAACACAGGTTTTGTCGCACGACACGCACGAGCGGCATCGACGCACCGGTTTCCGATCACATCTTCCTGCGAAACATGCAGATCGGCTGGCAAGGATCATCTGGAGCCCCGCCCTGTTCGTAATATCTCTATCGACTCCAGTCTCGTCAGAAGCGTGGCTCCCGGATCGGGACCGCTCGTACGTGATGCAAGGCGTCCGTCTTCGAGCGCCACCCGCCTCCGTTGAAACCCAGGCCACACGGCCGAAGGACACATATGCCCAAAGAAGAAAACACGGTCGACCCGGCCCTCGTTCGCGAACTGGCAACGATCCTCAATGAGACCGACCTGACCGAGATCGAAATCGAGCGCGGCACGCTGCGCGTTCGTGTTTCGCGCCAGAAGGACTTCGCCGTCAATTACGGGCAGCCGATGCAGTACGCGGCAGGTCCCGCGCCGATTCAGGCCGCCCCTGCGGCCGAAAACGCCGCACCAGCGCGAACCGGCCCGGAGGCCGGCACGGTGCCATCGCCCATGGTCGGCACGATCTATCTGTCCTCGGCGCCCGGTGCCAAGCCCTTCGTCGAGGTCGGTCAGCGCGTGGAAGAGGGTGAGACCGTGGTCATCATCGAGGCGATGAAGACGATGAACCAGATACCGGCCCCGCGCAGCGGCACCGTGACCAAGATCCTCGTCGAGAATTCCCAACCGGTCGAATACGGCGAAGCGCTCGTCGTGATCGCGTGAGGGTCGCACGATGATCAAGAAAGTCCTGATCGCCAATCGCGGCGAGATCGCGCTGCGGGTGCTGCGCGCCTGCAAGGAACTCGGAATCGCAACCGTCGCCGTTCATTCGACCGCCGACAACGCGGCGATGCATGTGCGCCTTGCGGATGAAAGCGTCTGCATCGGACCGCCGCCCGCGCGCGACAGCTATCTCAACATTCCGCAGATCGTTGCGGCCTGCGAGGTCTCCGGCGCCGATGCGGTGCATCCCGGTTATGGTTTCCTGTCGGAGAACGCTCGCTTCGCCGACATCCTCGATGCCCACAACATTACCTTCATCGGCCCGACCGCCGACCACATCCGCATCATGGGCGACAAGATCGAGGCCAAGCGCACCGCCAAGGCGCTCGGCATTCCGGTCGTGCCCGGGTCACCGGGCGCGGTGACGGAGGATAGCGAAGCGCTGAAGATCGCCGAGGAGATCGGTTATCCGGTGCTGGTCAACGCCTCCGCAGGCGGTGGCGGTCGAGGCATGAAGGTCGCTCGTTCGGCGATGGAGCTTTCGGGTGCCCTCTCCGCTGCCCGCCAGGAAGCCAGTTCGGCCTTTGGTGACGATGCGGTCTATCTCGAAAAATACCTGGGCAAGCCCCGTCATATCGAGGTGCAGGTGTTCGGCGATGGCGCCGGCAACGCGATCCATCTGGGAGAGCGCGACTGTTCGCTGCAGCGTCGGCACCAGAAGGTCTGGGAAGAGGCGAATTCCCCGGCCATCGACGACGACGTCCGCAAGCGGATCGGCGAAATCTGCTCGAGCGCCATGGCCAAGCTGAAATATCGCGGCGCCGGCACCATCGAGTTCCTGTATGAGAACGGCGAATTCTACTTCATAGAGATGAACACCCGCCTGCAGGTCGAGCATCCCGTCACCGAAGCGATCACCGGCCTCGACCTCGTGCATGAGCAGATCAGGGTCGCGAGCGGCGAAGGCCTCTCCGTGACGCAGGACGACATCCATTTTTCCGGCCATGCGATCGAGTGCCGGATCAATGCCGAGGACCCTAGGACCTTCACCCCCTCGCCTGGGACGATCACCCATTACCACATGCCCGGCGGGCTCGGCGTGCGCGTCGATTCGGGCGTCTATCAGGGCTATTCGATCCCGCCCTTCTACGACAGCCTCATCGGCAAGCTCATCGTTCACGGCCGCACCCGCGCCGAATGCATGATGCGGCTGCGCCGGGCGCTCGACGAGATCGTCGTCGACGGCGTCAAGACGACGCTGCCGCTCTTCCGCGACCTCGTCGACAACGCCGATATCGGACGTGGCGACTACGACATTCACTGGCTGGAGGAATATCTGGCCAAAAGCGCCGCGGGCTGAGACTGATGGAACGGCGTGGCGGGCAGCGATTCGAGATCACGCCGGCTATCCTTCTGAAGGCCTATGCCTGCGGAATTTTTCCCATGGCGGAAACAGCCGACGATCCGGGCCTCTTCTGGATCGATCCGAACGAGCGCGGCATCCTGCCGCTGGACGGTTTCCATCTTCCGCGGAGCCTCAGGAAGACGATCCGCAGGGCGCCTTTTGCGATAAAGGTCGACACGGCGTTCGCGGCCGTGGTGGACGGATGCGCCGAGCCTGCGTCCGGACGAAACGAGACGTGGATCAACAGCCAGATTCGCTCACTGACGTCCGAGCTCTTTAAAGAAGGCTTCGCGCATTCGGTCGAGGCGTGGGCGGGAGACGATCTCGTCGGCGGCCTTTACGGCATCTCTCTCGGCGCGGCTTTTTTCGGCGAAAGCATGTTCTCGCGGCGGACTGATGCCTCGAAGATCGCGCTGGCCTTTCTATGGGAACGACTGAGCCGCGGCGGCTATCGGCTGCTCGACACCCAGTTCCTGACCTCGCACCTTCAACATTTCGGTGCGGTCGAAATCGGGCGCGACGAATATCGCGACCTCCTGGCCGCCGCAGTTCAAGCGGAAGCGACCTTCTATCCAGCCGGCGCAGGCACAGCCGATTCGGTTTTGCAGCTCTTCAGCCAGACGTCATAGACCGGGTGCTCGACGGCGTTGAGGCCGGGCGAATCGGCGAACATCCATCCCGAGAAGATCTGCCTGATATCCCGCTGCAGGGTGATTTCGTCGACCTGGACGAAAGCGTCGGTCTTGGCCACCTCCCCTTTCGCGCTCGTGTAGCAAACCTTCGGCGTCACCTGCAGCGCGCCGAACTGAACGGTCTCGTCGATATAGACGTCAAAGCTTGTGATCCGGCCCGTGATCTTGTCGAGGCCTGAAAACACCGCGACCGGATTCTTGATCCGCTGCTCGGGGCCTTGGGACGGCACAGCGCCTTCCTGGACAGTCTGCTGATCCTGCTGATCCTGTTGGGCGGACGCCGGCAGACTGCAAGCGAGCAGGGGCAAGGCCAGAAGGATCGCGGACGAGGTGCGGCGGAACATGGAACTGCTCATGGGCGATATGCGGTCAGGCCGGAATAACCCGTCAACCTTGCCGGGACAATGCGGCAACGGCTGGGTCGCTGGCGATAAAAGCGCCGCAAGCTCCGTCAATCTTGATCGAAGCGAGGCCAAATCCGTTGGCCGGCGTCAAGGTGTCCAGGCGTCGTAGTCGCCTGTCACGCGGGGACGCTCGGTCGGACTGAGGAGAGAACCCTTCGGACGATAGGCCTTGCCGGTGCCTGTATAGTTCGGCTCGTGCGGCTTTTGCCAGTCGCGAGGCTTGTAATCTTCCTTGGACGGTGGCGTGTCGACACGGTGGTGCATCCAGCCATGCCAACCGCCGGCGATGCTGGAAGCCTCGGCCGGGCCGTTGTAGATGACCCAGCGCTTCGAGCCGTCGGCGTTCTGGTAGTAGACGTTGCCGGTTTCGTCCTCGCCCACCTTCTCGCCGAAGCGCCAGGTGAAAAAGCGCGTGCCGATGGTCTGGCCGTTCCACCAGGTGAAGATCTGCAGGAGCCACTGTTTCATGTTCTCGATCCGCTTGTCCCACCGATGGCGGTCGTGCACGCCGAGACGTGCCTTCGACCTTCGGCTCGCTGAAACCTATCTTTGAAGGTCTTCGAACGCTTGCGCCCTTATGCTTCCGGAGCAGGCCGATGTCCACCCGGTCGCTTCCGGCCGAAGCCGCCCCGAGGAGGCGAGATGACGTGCGCATTGCGGCCGTCGGCGGCTTGACGTTTCGTTACCCGCGAGGCCGCCGTCAGCCGAGCGCCTTTTCCATCACCTGCGACTTGAGCGCCTGGCTGCCAGCGAGTTTGGTTTCACTTTCGCCTGTCGCCTCGAAGCCATTGGCCTGGAAGAAAGCGACGCCGGGCGTGTTGGCGAGTTCGACCTCGACACGCATGCGGACCGCGTCGGGAAACGACTGCGCGATCTCGTTCACAAGATCACTGCCCACACCGCTGCGCTGATGGGTCGGCAGCACGTAGATTTGATGCAGCGTCACCAGCTTGGCATTGTCCGATCCCGCTGCCGCGAACGCCATGCCTGCAATCGTCTCGCCATCGTCGGCGACGACAAACTCCGAATTGAGCCGCCCGACCCGCGGCCGCAGCGCCTCTACAGTGTGCCATGAACCCGTAATTTCAGCAACCTTTTCAGCGCCATAGAGAGAATCGTAGGTCGCGTGCCATGTCTTGAGAAGAAGCGCGCTGATCGCGGCAAGATCGCGCTCGCCGGCGGTGCGGACGAAGAACACCGTCTACTCGATCCCGAGCTTGGTCTTGACCAGATCGTTGACGGCCTTGGGGTTCGCCTTTCCACCGGTCGCCTTCATGACCTGGCCGACGAACCAGCCGGCCATGGAGGGCTTCGCTTTCGCCTGTTCGACCTTGTCCGGGTTGCCGGCGATCACCTCGTCGACGGCTGATTCGATGGCGCCGGTATCGGTGACCTGTTTCATGCCCCGCTCTTCGACGATGCTCTTCGGGTCGCCACCTTCCGCGAAAACGATCTCGAAAAGGTCCTTGGCGATCTTGCCTGAAATCGTCTCCTCGCGGATCATGTCGAGGATCGCGCCGAGTTGTTCAACCGAGACGGGTGTTTCCTCGATTCCCTTGCCTGCCTTGTTGAGCGCGCCGAGGAGATCATTGATCACCCAGTTCGCCGCCTGCTTGCCGTCGCGGCCTTTTGCCACCTTCTCGAAATAGTCGGCGATGGCCTTTTCCGAGACCAGAATCGAAGCGTCGTAGGTCGACAGGCCGGCCTCGGCGATCAGCCGCGCCTTCTTGTCGTCGGGCAGTTCCGGCAGGCCTTCGAGCAATGCGTCGACATAGGCCTGGTCGAACTCCAAAGGCAAAAGATCCGGATCCGGGAAATAGCGATAGTCATGCGCGTCTTCCTTGGTGCGCATGGCCCGCGTCTCGCCCTTCGACGGATCGTAGAGCCGAGTCTCCTGGTCGATCGAGCCACCATCTTCCAAGATCGCGACCTGGCGATGCGCCTCCGCCTCGATCGCCTGGCCGACGAAGCGGATCGAGTTGACGTTCTTGATCTCGCAGCGCGTGCCGAAGTCGCCGCCGGGGC
This sequence comes from Hyphomicrobiales bacterium, assembly GCA_038234195.1. Lineage (GTDB taxonomy): Bacteria > Pseudomonadota > Alphaproteobacteria > Rhizobiales > Rhizobiaceae > Aurantimonas. The sequence goes on from JBBSUS010000116.1 coordinate 6,601, forward strand.
GGCGTACCGAGACGTTGACGTCGGCGCGCATTGAGCCCTCGTCCATGTTGCCATCGCAGGTGCCGAGATAGCGCAGGATGGTCCGCAGCTTGGTCAGATAAGCCTTGGCTTCCTCGGCCGATCGCATGTCGGGCTTGGACACGATCTCCATCAGCGCGACACCGGACCGATTAAGGTC
>JBBSUS010000117.1:0-6765 GCA_038234195.1 Hyphomicrobiales bacterium
GCACCCTCGGTCAGACGTTTGCGGAACTCGACGGTCTTTCCTCGAAGCTCGTCGTCGGACAGGCCGGCGAAGGTCTCTTCGTAGGACGCGATCTCGCGTATGCGAGGCTCGTAGCGGCGAACCATACGGTCGTTCGCCGAACCCATCAACTTGCGGGCGAGCCCGCCAAAACTGACCATCAAACGGTCCTTCCAGAATGTCTTGATCTGCCGACGTCGCACTCGGCCCGCCGGCCGCATCGGGGCGATGGGACGACCGATCGGGCGAGGACGACCGCTTGGCGCCATCGATCGCTCAGCGTTCTGTTCCGGCATATGATGCCCGGGCTTTGAAACCCTTTTGGGCAATCAAACTTTGCGGAACGCGGCTGGACTTTCGGTTGGCGCGAGAGATAAGAGGGGCCCAAACCGATGTCAACGGCGCCGCCGACAGCTGGGCGCATGCTTTCCCGGCTTATCCGGCCAACTATTCGCGAGGCTCGCATCGCCGCTTCAGCCCATGAGAAACCATTGCCGATCTGGCATGTTTCCTGTCGGTTGCGGCTTTTGCCGGCGGCGATTTCGAACTCTCTCTTCGTTTTTCGACAACCGCCAAGGACGGTCCCACCACGATGACCATCGACCTTCGCCTGACCCTTGCCGCCGGTGCTTTCGCCCTCGGCGTCTCCAGCTTCGCCCTCGTTCCCGCCATCGCCGCCGACTCAGACGTCGTGGCGACCGTGGGCAAGGACAAGATCACCCAACTCGACCTCCAGGCTGCGGCGGCCGAGATCGGCGAGCAGTTCACCAAGCTGCCGCCGGACAAGCAGAAGCTCGCCGTGCTGTCGGCGACGATCGACATCAAGGCGCTGGCGCAGGAGGCCGAGAAGGCCAAGCTGCAGGACGAGCCGAAGGTCGCTGCCGAAATCGAGTTTCAGCGCGATCGCACCCTTCATAACGCTTACTTCGCGAAGAACGGCGTCTCGACGGTCACCGACGACGAGCTGAAGGCGCGCTACGACAAGGAAGTGGCGGCGCTGCCGACGACCGAAGAGGTCCATGCCCGGCACATTCTCCTGAAGACCAAGGAGGAAGCCGAGGCGGTGATTAAGCAGCTCGACGGCGGTGCCGATTTCGAGACCGTCGCCAAGGAAAAGTCGACGGGTCCCTCCGGGCCGAAGGGCGGCGATCTCGGTTTCTTCGGCCCCGGCCAGATGGTGCCGGCCTTCGAAAAGGCAGCGTTTGCCCTGAAGGACGGCGAATACACCGAACAGCCGGTGCAGACCCAGTTCGGCTGGCACGTGATCAAGGTCGAGGGGCGCAAGCCGGCCGAGAAGCCGACCTTCGAACAGGTCAAGGACCAGGTTCGCCAGGTCGTCATGCAGGAAAAATACCTGGCGCTTGTCCAGAGCGCCCGCAAGAATCTGAAGGTCGAGTATGTCGATCCGGCGATCAAGAAGCAGGTGAACGACATGGAGAAGGCGGCGGAAGACGCTGCCGCAGGCAAGTCGGAGGCGGGCGCTAACGGCGCAACCGGCGACGCGCCTGCCACCGCCAAATAACGGCGATCGTTCGAGGAGCGCCCGGGTCGGTCCTAGCCCGACCCGGGCACATGATTCGCGTGCTCCGACGCGGGTCTTCCAGGGCAGGCGAAACGACAAACCTACGGACAGGCCAAAACCGCGGCGACGCCAGGCCTCGATCGCAGCACGCTCGATGATGGACACGCCATGACCACTCCCGTCTCGCCGTTGGCACCCAAAATCTTGGCCACGCTGCCGCCGCTTGCCGGCCTTCGCATCGCGACGGCTGCGGCGGGGGTCAAGTACAAGGGGCGCACCGACGTCCTGATGATGGTGTTCGACGCGCCGGCGACTGTCGCAGGCGTATTCACCACCTCCAAGTGCCCGTCCGCGCCGGTCGATCTGTGTCGTGAAAACCTTTCAGGCGGCACAGCGCGGGCCGTTGTCGTCAATTCCGGCAACGCCAACGCCTTCACAGGCAAGAAGGGCCGGGAATCGACCAGCCTGACAGCACAGTCGGCGGCCGAGGCCGTCGGCGGCTCGCCCTCGGAGATCTTTCTCGCCTCCACGGGTGTCATCGGCGAACCGCTCGATTCCGGCAAATTCACCGGTCTGCTCGCGGGGCTCGCAAGGGATGCTGTCGCGGACGGCTGGCGCGCGGCCGCCGATGCGATCATGACGACCGACACCTATCCCAAGTTGGCCACCCGTACAGCACGGATCGACGGGGCCGCCGTCACCATCAACGGCATTGCCAAGGGCGCCGGCATGATTGCCCCGGACATGGCGACCATGTTGTCCTTCGTCGTGACAGACGCCGCCATCGCAGCGCCGGCGCTTCAGAGGATGCTCGCCGATACCGTGGCCCCGAGCTTCAACTCGGTGACAGTCGACAGCGACACCTCGACATCCGACACGCTTCTGCTCTTCGCGACTGGTGCGGCCGGCAACCCCGCCATCTCGGATCCAGCCGATCCGCGGGTCGCAGAGTTCCGTGCAGCGCTGGGCGGCCTTCTTCTCGATCTTGCGCGCCAGGTGGCCCGCGACGGGGAGGGCGCCCGCAAGGCGATCGCGGTCACCGTCGAGGGCGCCATGAGCGATGCGGCGGCCAAGCGCATCGCCCTGTCGATTGCCAATTCGCCCTTGGTCAAGACTGCGGTCGCCGGCGAGGACGCGAATTGGGGCCGGGTGGTCATGGCCGTCGGCAAGGCCGGCGAGGAGGCCGATCGCGACCGGTTGGCGATCCATTTCGGCGCCGTCCGCGTTGCCGTCAACGGCGAGCGAGATCCGGCCTATTCGGAGGCTGCCGCTTCGGCCGAGATGCAGAAGGACGAGATTGCCATCCGGGTCGAACTGGGACTCGGGTCCGGGCGCTGGACCGTTTATGGCTGTGATCTCACCAAGGAGTATGTCGCGATCAATGGCGATTACCGAAGCTGAGAGACTGCGCCAGCTGGCGATCGTGCGCCGGCTCGAAGCCGCCGGCTTTCGCGCCTGGCCGGCCTCGTCGACGGCCTTCGACGGCACCTGGGCGGTGCGCGTGACCAAGTCGTTTCCAGCCAAGCGGCTGAATTCGGTCAACCCGCTTGATCCGTCCGACACCACCGACATTCCGTGTCGTATCGCCAGGGCGCGAAAAACATTCGCCGAATTCGGCCGATCGATCATCGTGCGGCAATCGCCTCTGGCGCCCGACGCGCTGATCGCGTTTCTCGACAATCAAGGCTGGAGCCATTTTGACGAATCGATCGTGATGACCGCCGATCTCGGCCGGATCGATCTCGCGGGCACCATCGAGCGCATCCCGATTCGCGACATGGCGCGCTATGTCGAGGCAAGCCTGAAGGTCCACGAGCGACCTGCCGCCCTGCGCCCCGGACTGACCTCGATCCTGGAATCGATCCGGCCGCCGACGGGCTTGTTCATCCGCGAGACCGGCGGCGAACCGATCGCGGTCGCGCTGGCGATTTACGACAACGATCTTGCCGGCCTCCTCGACGTCGCCGTTCGCGCCGACGAGCGCGGTCACGGTATCGGCCGCGACGTGGTGCGCACGGCCTTGCGCTATACCATGCACAAGGGGGCAAAGACGGCCTGGGTGCAGGTCGAGGCCGACAACGATGCCGGCCTGTCGCTCTATCGCAGTCTCGGCTTCGCGGAGGCCTATCGTTACGTTTACCGCGCGCCGCCGGAAGGCCAGGGATGACCATATCCAACCCCACCACCCCTTCGGGCAAACGCCTCTTGCTCGTCGTCGCCTGTGCGCTCATCGACGCGGACGGCCGTGTCTTGATCGCCGAGCGCCCGGCGGGCAAGTCGCTTGCAGGGCTTTGGGAGTTTCCGGGCGGCAAGCTGGAGCCGGGCGAAACGCCCGAGGCGTCGCTCATCCGCGAACTGCGCGAGGAACTCGGCATCGAGACCCAGGCAGCGTGCTTGGCGCCGCTGACCTTCGCCAGTCATTCCTACGACGATTTCCACCTTCTGATGCCGCTCTATGTCTGCCGCCGCTTTCAGGGGATTCCGTCTCCCCAGGAGGGCCAGCGGATCAAATGGGTCCGACCGAACGCCCTGCGCGATTACCCGATGCCGCCGGCCGACGAGCCGCTGATCGCGCATTTGCAGGCGCTGCTGTGATGCAATTCCGGCTTGAAATTCGATAGGACACCAATTCGATTAAGCGGTCTTTCATGTCTCCCGCGTAGACTTTCCATCTAGGATTTGGGGACAGGCGGATGGACGAGTGGGAAGCCGAGCGCGATTGGCGTGACGACGCGTCTTCAGGCGAAGCGCGGATCGAAGCGCCAACGGGATTGATGCGCGCAACGCTGATCTGCAGCCTCGTTGCCCTCGGACTTGCGATTTTCGTCGCACCTCCCGTCAAGCGGCAAGCTCAGGAACTTGCGGCGAAGGCCCAGTCGAGTCTCGATGAGATGGTGACCGGCTCGATCCATCGCGATCCGGCAAGGCCAGGCCCAAACGGATCTCGATCTCTTTCGACAGCCGACGTCGCCACCTGCAATGGCGGACGAGCGGAAACCGGAAAACTGCCAGGTTCGGGGAGCGTCGCCGCTGTTTCCTCCTAGCGCCCGTGGCGCTCGGTAATTGCTTGCGCGACAAATCCGGCGCCACAGCGATCGAATACGGTTTGATCGCCGGTATCATCTCGGTCGTGATCGTGGCAGGGCTCACCCAGATCGGTGGCAAGCTCGGCGAGGTGTTCCAGGTGATATCGAGTACGTTTTCGAGCTTGTTCTGAAGGCTTGCGTTGCCGTGTCAGGTGAGATCGCCCGACCGGTCGTTAAGCGCTTGCGCCAGGCTGCCCTTCGCGCTGCCAGGGCGCATCGGCTTCTGCTGGCTTTCGTGGGGCTTCCAGCCTGACATCGAAATGACCTCGAAGGTCGCCCTGATCCGCCCGTCGGGATCGGCGTAACGCTCGGCATAGATGTCCGCCGCCCGCAGGAACAGGCGCCGCGAGGCCGGACGGCGCGAGCGCTCGACGAGCATGTTGGCCATGCCCATCGCCCTCACGTCGCCCATCAGATCGAACATCGTGTCGTAGCGAACGGTCAGCCGGTCCTGGTCTGTCACCGGAAGCGCAAATCCCGTGCGCTGCAGGAGTGCGCCGGCGTCGCGGATGTCGGCGAAGGGCGCCACGCGCGGCGAGATGCCGCCAGACAGTTCCGTCTCTGCCGTCACCAGCGACGCTCGCAATTCGTGCAGCGTGTTGCCGCCGAGGAAGCCAGCCAGGAAGAGCCCGTCGGGCTTCAGTGCCCTCCTGATCTGCACCAGCGCGCCCGGCGTGTCGTTGGTCAGATGCAACGAGAGGGCCGAAACGATGAGGTCGACGCTTTCGTCGGCCAGCGGCAGGGCTTCTTCGTCACCGACTGCCGCCAGCGGGTCGTTGGCGACGAGCGCGGCGAGGCGTTCGATCCTGAGCACCGTCCCGACCTGGCCACCTTGTCGCAGGATCGCGGCCATCTCGCCCGTGTGGCCGCCGAGATCGACGCCGATGTCGAATCGCCGATCGACCAACGACAGCCGGTCGGCCAGGTCCTCGGCGACCGCCCGCAGCAAAAAGCGCTCGCTGCCATCGGGTGCTTCGCCCTGGCTGATGGCCCGGGCCTGGCTATCGAGACGGCGCCGGCGCCTCAAATCGAGAAGCCCGCGGTCGAAGACGAGGGGGAGGAGGGCATCGGGCATGGAAATCTTTCCGAAGGTGCGATGGCTGGCAGTCCGTCGGACTTGTGCACGGGCACAAGAACGGCGGCCAGCTTGTTTCGACGAGACTTGTAGCTGACGGTCAAGGGAGTATCGTCAACCCGCCGTGGCGCGGGTGGTCATCGCGCGGCCGGGAGAAGAGACGCTGCCGATACGGCATCGGATTCGGGCCTGCGCCGTTCCCGCGCACTGTCCAGGCGACGCGGTCGGGTGAGGGAGCGATGAATCTGTTGAGGCGCAGCCGGGAGGTGTTGGCCGGTTCGGTGGGAAAACTCTTGTTTCCGCCGGTCTGTCCGGGATGCCAGACGGCAATCACCGGGACGGCCACGGTCTGTCCCGCCTGCTGGGGCAAGTTGCGGTTCATCGACCGACCCTATTGCGAGGTTCTCGGTCTGCCGTTCGCCTATGACCTGGGCAAGGGGTTCCTGTCGGCCGAGGCGATCGCCGATCCGCCGCCTTTCGGTCGCCTGCGTGCCGCCGTGCTCTACCAGGATCTGTCCGCCAAGCTCGTCAGTGCACTGAAATACTCCGACCGGACCGATCTGGTGCCGCTGATGGCGGGCTGGATGTGCCGGGCTGGCGCCGAGCTCTTGAGTGATGCGCAGGTGATCGTACCCGTGCCGCTGCATTCGGGTCGCCTCTGGCGGCGGCGGTTCAACCAGTCGGCGGAGATCGGTCGGACCATCGCACGTTCGGCGCACGTGCGCTTTGCGCCGCTTGCGCTGAAACGAGTGAAACCGACCCAGAGCCAGGTCGGTCTCGGCCCGCGCCAGCGCATGGAAAACGTCCGTGGCGCCTTCAAGGTGCCCGATGGAAGGCGGCCGGAGGTCGAGGGCAAGCGCGTGCTGCTCGTCGACGACGTCTACACGACGGGGGCCACGGTCGCGAGCGCGACACGGGCGCTGAAGCGCGCCGGCGCGAAGAACGTCGATGTCCTGACCTTCGCCAGGGTTGCGACCGGCGACGTCTGAAGTCATATCTTGAGGGCAACACGCTTCGGAAAGTCTACGATGCCCCAGATCACCATCTACACCCGTCGGCTCTGC
>JBBSUS010000118.1:0-6764 GCA_038234195.1 Hyphomicrobiales bacterium
TCAGCGCGACCGAGACCGCCAGGTGTCCGGCATAGCGCATGAAAGCCACCTGAAAGGACGCATGACCGGCCAGCACAAGCCATTTCGCACTCACGTCGACACAGGAAAACAGCGCATAGGCGACAAGCATCAGGCCGATACCGAGCGTCACCCGGTCTTCGTTCGCACGCGCTGCCAGTCCCACCATGATGCACGAAGTCCCTGCCGCGTGGCGACGCCAGTGCGTCGCCGAGTCGGTTGCCAATCAGCTCATAACCGGCAGTTCGTCGAATGAAAACGCTCTCGACCCGCCGCCGATTTCATAGCCCTGGCTCCGAGCTTGCCGCAGCAGACTTCCGCGCGAACGCATCTCGAGCGATGCGAGAGGCGGCACGACCGGGTCTCAGGCGCAGGCCGGCGAGTTGCTGCGCCAGCGATGGATATCGACGTGGGGCGCTTGCGCCAGCTGCAGGCGGGCCGCTTCCCATGACGCCTTCCAGAGGCGCCAGTCGCGCAGTTCGGTCTGCGGCGCGTCGCGGCTGCGCGCGACGAAATCGGGGAAATGGCTGCGACCGGTCGGTTCGCCAGTGCGGTTGAAGCGGATGTCGAAGGACCAGCGAAAGCCATTCGTGTGGTTGGCGAGCGAGCCGTGCGGGATGAGCGGATGCAGGATGACGATGCCGCCACTTTTTACCGGTAGGGGCCTGGCGCGCGCCGCGTCGACGAAGCCGTCGGCGATCGCCGTCTGGGTCTTCGGGCAATGCGGCAGGATGCCCTGGCGATGCCCGCCCTCGACCACCTGCAGGCAGCCATTCTCGACCGTGGCGTCGGAGATGGCGATCCACACCGTGACCATGTCGGTCGCGTCCGCCTCGGCATGGGTGACACCGCGGTCCTGGTGCCAGTCGGTGGCGGTGACGTGGGCGCGGATTTCGTTCTGCCGCAGATCGCTCGCCGGCGGCTTGATCCGCACATGTTGGATCGGGTTGGAGGTGAGTTCCGGCCCGACGAGTTGTTCGACGATGTCGAGAAGAGCCGGGGCGGTGATCATGTCGAAGACCGCGGGACCGAAATGGAAGGGGGTCTGCGCGCTGATGCGGTCGCCCGGCAACGAGATGTCCATGGGCTGGAACCAGTCGCAGCCGGCGCGATACGCGGCGAGCAGCCGATCGTGGAAGTCGGCCGTGTCGGAAAGCTGCGGCACGCGACCCTCGTCCAGCCAGCCGTCGTAGAGCTCGGCCAACAGGCGGTCATACTCGGCCCGCACCGGGTCGAGGACCGTCTGCCGATCGAGCACGTCCTCGACGACGAGATAGCCGCTCGCCTCGAAACTTGCGATTTGCGCGTCGCTGAGCATGGTGGGTTCCTCTCTTGCGCTCCTGGCGGTCAATCTGCCCCTACTCGGACCGGAACACCATGGTGATCTCCGGGAAGAAGAAGATTAGCGCCAGGACGCAGAGCTGCAGGCAGATGAAGGGCAGGAAGCCCTTGAAGATCTGCGGCAGGGTGATGTGCGGTGGCGTGACGGATTTCAGGTAGAAGGCGGCCGGGCCGAAGGGCGGCGACAGGAACGACACCTGCATGTTGACGCAGAACAGCACGCCGAACCACACCCTGACGAAGGCCGGATCGGCGACAAGGCCGCCCATCGCGCCGAGTTCTTCCACCGGCAGTTTCAACACGATGGGCAGGAACACCGGCATGACCAGCAGCACGATACCGACCCAGTCCATCAGGCAGCCGAGGATCAGGAAGATGATCATCATCAGCCCGAGGACGCCCCAGGTCGGAAGCTCTGCCCCGACGATGAGATTGGCCACATAGGTCGGACCACCGATGATCGTGTAGGCGCCGGCGAGCGCGGTGGCGCCGAAGGTCACCCAGATGATCGCGCCGGTCGACCGGAAGGTGCGCGTCAGGGCTTCCTTCACGAGGCTGAGAGAGAACTCGCCGCGCTTGATGATGATCGCCAGCACCGCGACGGTGCCCATGCCGGCCGCTTCGGTGATGCCGGTGAAGCCGCCATAGATCGAGCCGAGCACCACGATGACGATGAACAGCGGCGAGACGAGGCCGCGGGTCATTTCCCAGGTCTTGGAGACGATCCGTGGCGAGAAGGCGAGCTTCGGGCCGAGAAGCCCGACCAGCGCGATGATCCCGGCGGCGATCCAGGTCGAGGTCTCGTAAGGCTTGTAGGTGCCGGTGCGCAGGATGCCGGCCGCGTGCTGGACCTCCATGGTGATCGCCGCGACGAAGACCGCAAGCGCCAGCGCGCCGGCGATCCACATGACGAAGGTCGCGAAGGCCATCAGCTTGGACCCGCCGACGAGATCGTCCTTGTTCGGCTCCGGCAGCGGCGCCAGCGACGGGTTCAGCCGGGTGCGGATGATGATGTAGATGATATAGGCGCCGCCGAGAATGAAGCCCGGCAGGAAGGACGCCTGAAACAGCGCCTGGATCGAGGTCTCGGTGGTCAAGCCGTAGAAGATCAGGACGATCGAGGGCGGGATCATCGTGCCGAGCGAGCCGGACGCGCAGATCGTGCCGATGGCGAGGTTCTGGTTGTAGCCGAGGCGCAGCATCTGCGGCAGGGCGATCAATCCGAGCAGGACGACCTCGCCGCCGACGATACCGCTCATCGCCGCCATGATGATCGCCATCACGGCCGTCACCACCGCGATGCCGCCGCGGGTGCGTGAAAACCACATGTTGAGGCTTTCGTACATGTCCCGGGCGATCGTCGAGCGTTCCAGCAGCGTTGCCATCAGGATGAACAGCGGCACCGAGATCAGGACGTAGTCGGTGGTCACGCCATAAAGCCGTTGGGCCAGGATGCCGAGCGGGCCGGTGCCGAAATCGGAGAACAGCAGGTCGGGACCGAACTTCAGCACCAACGTCACGACGGCGAGAATGCCCGAGGCAAAGCCCAGCGGCATGCCGATCGCCAGGAGCGCAAAAAGCCCGATCAGGAGGATGAGGGAAATACTGCCGACGTCCATCGAACTACCTCAAGCGAAAGTGCGGGGTTTGGCGCGCCAGGCGCAGCCATCGAGAGTCAATGTCGGGCCATGGTCCCGGTGCCACGCGAACGACGTCGCGGGGCGCCTGTTTCAGGCCCGCGTTTCGCGGCTGGCCTTCATCGGCTTTTCACCGGGTCTGCGGCCTCGGGCTGGTCGTGGGTCGGAATGTAGAAATCTTCCGCAGGGTCGACGGCGATCGGGTCCTTGTTCCAGTCGGCGATCAGGTTGGATACGGCCTGGATGGCGAGGAACAGGAGGGTGATCAGGATGGCCGGCTTGAGCGTAGCGGGGATCGGCGGGTTCCAGGCCGTGCCGAAACGCTCCCAGCGCATCAGCTTTTCGTAGGCCTCGGTGTAGCTGCCCCAGATCAGCGCGAAGGCGAAGATCACCACGCAGGCCGTCGAGAAGACGTCGAAGGCCCGGCGCAGATTGCGCGGACAGGCGTCGTAGATCAGCGTGATGCGGATGTGGGTGCGCTGCTGCATCGCGTAGAGGCCGGCGATCAGATAGACGAAGCCCGCCGTCCACAGGCTCATCTCGTTCACCCACAGCGTCGGCGACACGAAGATGTACCGCATGATCACTTCGAAGAACATGATGGCGACGATAAAGGCCGGCAGCCACATGCCGATGCGCGACAGGGCGAAGATGAACTTGTCGAATGGACCGGTCCGCTCGTGCTCGACCATGGCACCCTCCCCAGGCGCAATTCCTTGAAACACCTCCGGGCTGAACGTCCGGGACGAAGGCGACCGATCGAAGACGCCGGCACCCGCTTTCGAAGCGGATGCCGGCGCAGTTTCATCGTCGGCGTGCGCCGAGCCTTAGTTCGGCGAGATCAGGCCGAGCTGGGTCAGGTATGCGATGTGGCTGTCGACCAGTTCCTTGGCCTCCGGCGACTTCTTCGACCATTCGGTCCACTTCTCCTGCGCAACCTTGCGGAACGCAGCGCGATCCTCGGTCGACCAGTCGTCGAGCTCGACGCCCTTCTTGCGCAGATCCGCGGCGGCCTCAGCGGTCTTCTTCTCGAAGGTCAGCGCGGTTTTCAGGGCCAATGCCTGCATGGCGACGGTCATGATGCGTCTGTGGGCCTCGGGCATGCCGTCCCACTTGGCCTTGTTGCAGGCCAGGTGATCGGCAGGCATCGAGTGGAAGCCCGGATAGGTGGCGAATTTGACGATGTCATAGAGGCCGAGACCGACATTGTTGGCGAGGCCTGACGCGTCGGCACCGGAGATCAGCTTTGTCTCGAGCGCGGTCGGCACCTCGGTGAAATCGAGAACCGTCGGCTTGGCGCCGAGCGCGGCGAAGATTTCGGTCTCGAGGCCTGGGGGCGAGCGGAATTTCCACTCCTTGAGGTCGTTGATGCCCTTCAGCGGAGTCGACGAGGCCAGCGATTCCTGACCGTAGATCCACCAGCCGACGAGCTGCATGCCGTATTTGTTGTAGAGCTTCTGCGCCTTTTCCAGGCCGCCACCGTAATAGAGCCAGGACAACTGCTGGTACGGCGTGTCGTAGCCGCCCATGATGTCGCCGACGAACTGGAACGCGGCATTCTTGCCGGTCTGGTACGCGCCTCCGGTCATGTCGCAGTCGAGAATGCCATTGGCCGCAGCGTCGAAGGTTTCGACGGATTTGACCACCGACGAGGAGTAGAACATCTCGATCTTGATGTCGCCGCCCGACATGGTCTGGACGTCGTCGATGAACTCGGCCGCCAGCTTGCCCGACGGGGTTTCCGGCCCGTAATGGGTCTGGATGCGCAAGCTCGTGGTCTGCGCCATCGCGGCGCCGGTCATAAGGGTCGCGGCGGCGAGCGCGGCGACGAAGAGTTTCCTGGACATGAACAGCCTCCCAACTGAAATCGCGCCGCGTATCGTTGCCGCGGCGGTCGACATTCCCGAGCGGTCGGCTTCCAACCGGACCATTCTCACGAATGAGTGAACCACGGAAGGTCGGCGCGAACAACCCTGAATTTCGCAAAAACGCAAATTCACGAAATTTGTTGCTTTTCGCGCGTGTGGCCTTACCCTTTGCGCAATCGGCGGGAGGACGCGACGATGGACGGACATCTGACACCGGCGACGGTCTACGATGCGATCAAGGCAAGGCTTATCGCCGGCGCTTTCGTGGCCGGTGCGAAACTCAAGCCCGACGTGCTGCGATCCGACTACGGTATCGGCGCGACGGCATTGCGGGAGGTCCTCCTGCGCCTGACCGGCGAGGGGCTGATCGCCATGGAGGAGCAGCGCGGGTTTCACGTGCCAGAGGCCTCCGAGCGACTGCTCAACGAGACGCTGGAACTGCGGTTGCTGATCGAAAGCGAGTGCGCCCGGCTGTCGATCGCCCATGGCGATCTCGAATGGGAAGCCCGGCTCAACGCCGCTCACCACAAGCTCGCCCATCTGGAAAACCGCATGCGCAGCCAGTCGCCGGAGCGGCTGTGCGACCTCATCCAGTTGTGGACGCGCACCGACTGGGAGTTCCACGAGGTGCTGGCCAGCGCCGCGCCGTCGAAAACCCTGCGCGACGCGCATTTGCGGACGTTCGAGCGCTATCGCCAGCAGGTGGTGGCCATGGTGCCGGCCTTCGGTTTCCGCGATCAGACGCTTCTCGAACACGATGCGATATTGCGAGCCGCCATCGACCGTGATCCGCAGGCCTGTCACGCTGCCATAGAAGCCCATCTGTTCTCGCACCGTGCCGTGTTGAAGGCACGCCGCGGCGAGCGGGTCGCGGCCGATACCCCATCGGTCAAGTCGACCGCCGCTTAGGGCCAGGCAATACTCGCGTTCAGCAACAAGAGACCAACCGACATGAAAGCTGCCTCATGACCCCATCCGCGCTGTTCGATCTTTCCGGCCGCACCGCCCTCATCACCGGCTCCAGCCAGGGCATCGGCTTCGCGCTCGCCAAGGGCCTCGGCGAGCACGGCGCCCACATCGTCGTCAACGGCCGTGACGCCGGGAAGGCCGAGGCCGCCCGCAATGCACTGAAGGCTGATGGCATTTCCGCCGATGTCAGCCTCTTCGATGTGACGGACGCTGCGGCCGTCGAGGCTGCCGTCGCGGCCATCGAAGCCGAGCGCCCGATCGACATCTTGATCAACAATGCCGGCATGCAATACCGGGCGCCCCTGGAGGATTTTCCGCTGGAGGCCTGGAACAGGCTGATCGCCACCAACCTGACGTCGGCCTTCCTCGTCGGCCAGGCGGTCGGCAAGCGGATGATCGCGCGCGGCCGGGGACGCATCATCAATATCGGCTCGATCCAGTGCGAGTTCGCGCGGCCGAGCATCGCGCCCTACACGGCCACGAAGGGTGCGATCCGCAACCTGACACGCGGCATGGCGACGGATTGGGCCAAGCATGGCCTGCAGGTCAACGCGATCGCGCCCGGCTATTTCGCCACCCCGCTGAACCAGGCGCTGGTCGACGACCCGGCCTTCTGCGAGTGGCTCGAAAAGCGCACGCCCGCCGGGCGCTGGGGCAAGGTCGAGGAACTCGTGGGCGCCGCGGTGTTCCTGGCCTCCGACGGGGCGTCCTTCGTCAACGGCCACACGTTGCATGTCGACGGTGGCATGGCGGTTTCGGTCTGATTTGACCGCGCCGACCGGGCTTGTCGCCATCGTCGCCCTTGCGGCGTTCCTCGTCGGCATGTCGAAGGGCGGCCTGCCGTCCATCGGCTCGCTGTCGGTGCCGATCCTGGCGCTGGTCATGTCACCGGTGACGGCCGCCGCGCTGCTGCTGCCGATCTATATACTGA
>JBBSUS010000119.1:0-6741 GCA_038234195.1 Hyphomicrobiales bacterium
ACCTGCGCCGCTGGCCACCCGAACGTTGGTGATCTGGCCTGAAACCTCGTTTCCCTTCATCCTGACCCACCGTCCGGACGCGATCCAGACCATCGCCGACACGCTCGAGCCGGGCGAAACGCTGATCGCCGGCGCGGCGCGGGTGGAGGGCGGCGACGAAGCCGAAGCGCGCTACTACAATTCCGTCTATGTCATCGACGATCAGGGCCAGATCATCACCGCCCGCGACAAGACCCATCTCGTCCCTTTCGGCGAATATCTTCCCTACCAGAACATCCTGGAGAAGATCGGCTTGCGCCAGATCGCCCGGGCGATGCCTGGGGGCTTCTCGCCGGGCACGTCTCGTGAAAAGGTCGAACTCGAAGGCGTGCCGTCCTTCCTGCCGCTGATCTGCTACGAGATCATCTTTCCCGGTGAAATCGATGTCGGAACTCCCGCAACGCGGCCCGGCTTTCTGGTCAACGATACCAACGACGCCTGGTATGGCGACACGCCGGGGCCCTACCAGCATCTGCGGCTTGCCGAGCTGTCTTCCGTCGCATTCGGGCTGCCGCTGGTGCGCAGTGCGAACACGGGCATTTCCGTCGTATTGGACGCCTACGGCAGGCAGATTGGTGGCTTGGCGCTCGATTCCACCGGCACCATCGAAACCGGCTTGCCTCAAGCGGCTGCGAACACGCTGTTCGCGCGCCTGGGAAATCTGCCGTTTTGGGTGTGTTTCATGCTGTTTTCGGTTGCAGCAATTGGAGCGCGTGTGCGGTTACGCGCGAGGATTGGTTGACATGATCGCGCGCGGGCGACTAGGCGAAAACTCCTGCCGGGTAGCGGTTTCAGTGGTTTTGGAGCCGTCCGGACGGCGGATTTCAAACCGAAGGCATGCCTCTCCGATCGGGCGCGAAAAAGTCCCTCTGGCCAACCACTCGTCGTCGACGCGCTAACAAAAAAGGGCTTCCGATGCTCGCCAACAAGAAGAAGCCGAATCCGGTCGACATCCATGTCGGGTCGAGGGTCCGCTTGCGGCGCACCATGCTGGGCATGAGCCAGGAGAAGCTCGGCGAAAGCCTCGGGATCACCTTCCAGCAGATCCAGAAATACGAGAAGGGCTCCAACCGCATCGGCGCCAGCCGGCTGCAGCGCATTTCAGAGGTCCTGAATGTCCCGGTTTCGTTCTTTTTTGAGGATGCGCCCGGCAGCCATCCCAACGAAAACGGTCTGCAGGAGCCGTCGGGCCCAGACTACGTCGTCGATTTCCTGTCGTCCTCCGAAGGCCTTCAGCTGAACCGGGCCTTCGTGAAGATATCTGATCCGAAGATTCGCCGCCGCATCATCGACCTCGTGCGCAGCCTCGGGGATACTGCCGACGCGACGGGCAAGCCCCAGGGCGATTGAAATCCCGCCGAAGAATCGGGCGCGCCTCTTGACCTGCAACCCCGCATCCCGCAAACCGCAACGCGAAATAAGGCCTGCCCGCCAATATTGTGGCGCCGGCCGTTGGAAATGATCGCCGCCGCAGACCGGTCGGGCGGTTCTGGCAACGACCTGAGGGACTGAAAATCACATGATGCGTTCCGATTACCTGTTTACCAGCGAAAGCGTGTCGGAAGGTCATCCCGACAAGGTCTGCGACCGGATCTCCGACGAGATCGTCGATCTGGTCTATCGCGAGGCCAAGAAGACCGGGGTCGATCCATGGAACGTTCGCATCGCCTGCGAGACGCTGGCAACCACCAATCGGGTCGTGATCGCCGGCGAGGTCCGCCTGCCGCCTTCGCTGATGAAAACCGACAAGAACGGCAATTCGGTGATCAACGCCGGCCGTATTCGATCGGCGGCGCGTCGCGCCATCCGTGACATCGGCTACGAGCAGGATGGCTTCCACTGGAAGACCGCGAAGATCGACGTCCTCCTGCACTCCCAGTCTGCAGATATCGCTCAGGGTGTCGACAAGGCCTCCGACATCGAGCACGTCGATGGCGCCAATTCCCAGAACGAGGGCGCCGGCGACCAGGGCATCATGTTCGGCTATGCCTGCCGCGAAACGCCGGAGTTGATGCCGGCGCCGATCTTCTACGCTCACAAGATCCTGGAACTGCTGGCCAAGGCCCGCAAGTCCGGCGAAGGCGAGGCGGCAAAGCTTGGCCCGGATGCGAAGAGCCAGGTGACGATCCGCTACGAGGGCGGCGAGCCGACGGAGGTCACGTCGATCGTGCTGTCGACCCAGCACATCGACGACTCCTGGGACTCCAAGAAGGTTCGCGCCGTTGTCGAGCCCTACATCATGGAAGCGCTGGGCGATCTGCCGGTCGCCAAGGATTGCGCCTGGTATATCAACCCGACCGGCAAGTTCGTCATTGGTGGCCCGGACGGCGACGCGGGCCTCACCGGCCGCAAGATCATCGTCGACACCTATGGCGGCGCGGCGCCGCATGGCGGCGGCGCGTTTTCCGGAAAGGACACGACCAAGGTCGACCGCTCCGCAGCCTATGCTGCGCGCTATCTCGCCAAGAACGTCGTCGCGGCCAAGCTCGCCGACAGGTGCACGATCCAGATCGCCTATGCGATCGGCGTCGCCCAGCCCTTGGCGGTCTATGTCGACCTGCACGGCACCGGCAACAAGGTTGACGAGGACCAGATCGAAAAGGCGATTCGTTCGGTCATGGACCTTTCGCCGACAGGCATCCGCCGGCATCTCGACCTCAACAAGCCGATCTACGCCAAGACGGCCGCCTACGGCCATTTTGGCCGTAAGGCCGGCCGTGACGGCTCGTTCTCCTGGGAAAAGACTGATCTGGCGGCCAAGCTGAAGGCGGCTGTCGCGGCCTAACGGTCCCGAAAGATGCAAGGCGATCCTGACCACGCCGCGCGCCCCACGCGGGCGCGCGAAGCCTTTTTCGGCAGGCTGAAGGGCCCGAAGCTGCGGCCGGGTCAGGCAGCGCTCCTCGATGAGGTGCTTCCGCGCCTGCGCATCGATCTCGGTCGACCCGCTCCGGGTGAACTGGCGACGCTCTTCGAGGTGCCGGTCGATGCGGTGCGCCTCGAGATCGGTTTTGGTGGCGGCGAGCATCTCGTGCATGAGAGCGGACGCTACCCGCGCACCGGTTTCATCGGCGTCGAGCCTTTTATCAATGGCATGGCCAAGCTGCTTTCGACCATCGAGGACGACAAGCGCCCCAACCTCAGGCTCTATGACGACGACGCGACGCGGCTCCTCGACTGGCTGCCGGACGCCAGTCTATCGGGTCTCGATCTCTTCTACCCCGATCCCTGGCCGAAGCTGCGCCATTTCAAGCGGCGCTTCGTCAGCGCCCGCAATCTCGACCGGATGGCCCGGGTGTTGAAGCCGGGAGCGCTCTTCCGCTTCGCTTCGGACATCGACACCTATGTCGACTGGACGTTGAAGCATGGGCGTGACCATCCGGCTTTCGCATGGACCGCGACGCGTGCTGCAGACTGGCATACGCCCTTTGATGGCTGGCCCGGCACACGCTACGAAGCCAAGGCTTTTCGTGAAGGACGTCGCCCGGCCTATCTGACGTTTAGGCGGTGCTGAAAATACGGCGATCGCAGATCGGCAGTCGCGATGGCTTGATCCAGGCAGCCGTTCGGCGTATATCACCGATATATTCTCAGCGATGGCTTCGTGAGAGTGGGTCCAGCCGGTCCCGCTCGTTTTTGTTTGTACGAATCACCCGCTGCCAACGATCCTTGCCAAGGCGTCCGGATACCGGGTGCTGCCAACCCCTCGGAGAGCGACCATCAGCGACACGAACCGCATCGTCATTGAACAGGGCCTGGAAGCCAAGGTCGCGGCCATCGTCGAACCGGCGATCGAGCAGATCGGCTATCGGCTGGTGCGCGTGCGCATTTCGGGCTTGAACGGCATGACCTTGCAGATCATGGCCGAGCGCCCGGACGGGTCGATGAATGTCGAGGGCTGCGAAGAGGTGTCCCGGGCGATCTCCCCGGTTCTGGATGTCGATGATCCGATCGACAAGGCCTATCATCTGGAAGTGTCGTCGCCCGGCATCGACCGCCCGCTGGTACGCCACTCCGATTTCGAGATTTGGGCCGGCTTCCTGATGAAGCTGGAAACCTTACGTCTTGTGGGCGACCGCAAGCGCTTTCGCGGCAAGATCGTCAAGGTGACGGACACCGCGATCATCTTGGACCGCGACGCTCCGGCCGAGGGCGAGCCGGCACAGGTCGAGATTCCGCTCGATGCCATCGGCGAGGCGCGCCTGATCCTGACAGACGATTTGATCGCGGCCTCTCTGAAGGCCGACAAGGCCGCCCGCAAGGGGCGTGGCGAGGCTGAACTCGACGCCGAGGGTGGCGATGATGCGGACATGGACGAAGGCGACATTAGTGTCGCCGATCACTCGAGCGCGGATCGGCGCGACAACTGATGCTCCGGCGCGGTTCGCCCTCCTAGGGGTGAGGCAGTTGGCGGAAGCAGCCAGCAGGCGCGTTGAGGTTTGAGACTATGCGGTCGGGCGATACGTGTCCGGCCGGTCGAGGGACGAAATGATGGAGTCGCGCGCCAGAGGCGAGCCGGCTCGAAATCAGGAGACGATGAAATGGCCGTCAGTGCGAACCGACTGGAGCTTCTGCAGATTGCGGATGCCGTCGCGCGGGAAAAATCGATCGATCGCGAGATCGTCATCGGCGCCATGGCCGACGCCATCCAGAAGGCCGCGCGCTCGCGCTACGGCCAGGAAACCAACATCCGCGTCGACATCAACCAGAAGACCGGCGAGATGAAGCTGCAGCGGCTGCTCGAGGTTGTCGAACAGGTCGACGACCCGAACACCCAGATTTACCTGGACCTGGCTCGCGACAAGAATCCCGATGCCGAGCCTGGCGACTTCATCGCCGAGCAACTGCCGCCGATGGATTTCGGGCGCATCGCCGCTCAGTCGGCCAAGCAGGTCATCGTCCAGAAGGTCCGCGATGCCGAGCGCGACAACCAGTACGAGGAATATATCGGCCGCGTCGGCGAGATCGTGAACGGCACTGTCAAGCGTGTCGAATACGGCAACGTCATCGTCGATCTCGGGAAGGGCGAGGCGATCATCCGTCGCGACGAGCAGATTCCGCGCGAACTGTTCCGCTATGGCGATCGCGTGCGCGCCTATGTCTACGACGTGCGCCGCGAGCCGCGCGGCCCGCAGATTTTCATGTCGCGCACCCACCCGCAGTTCATGGCGAAGCTCTTCACCATGGAAGTGCCCGAGATCTACGACGGCATCATCACCATCAAGGCGGTCGCCCGCGATCCCGGATCGCGGGCCAAGATCGCCGTGATCTCTTCGGATTCCTCGGTCGATCCGGTCGGCGCCTGCGTCGGCATGCGCGGTTCGCGCGTGCAGGCCGTCGTCGGCGAGCTTCAGGGCGAGAAGATCGACATCATTCCCTGGTCACCGGATGCCGCATCCTTCCTCGTCAACGCCCTGCAGCCGGCGGAAGTCGCCAAGGTGGTGCTCGACGAGGACGCCGAGAGGATTGAAGTCGTCGTGCCCGATGACCAGCTATCGCTGGCGATCGGTCGGCGCGGCCAGAACGTCCGTCTCGCGTCGCAGCTGACCGGCTGGGACATCGACATCCTGACCGAGGAAGAGGAATCGACGCGCCGTCAGAAGGAATTCGCCGAGCGCTCGGAAATCTTCATGAACGCCCTCGACGTCGACGAAATGGTCGGCCAGGTGCTGGCCTCTGAAGGCTTTGCGACGGTCGAGGAGGTGGCGTATGTCGATCCGGAGGAAGTCTCCTCGATCGATGGCTTCGACGAGGATACCGCTGCCGAACTGCAGGCGCGCGCACGTGACTACCTCGAGCGCATCGAGGCCGAGCACGAGGCCAAGCGCGTCGAACTGGGCGTTGCCGACGAACTCAAGGAGATCGTCGGCCTGACGACGCCGATGCTGGTTGCGCTGGGCGAGAACGACATCAGGTCCATGGAGGATTTCGCCGGTGCCGTTGCCGATGATCTTCTCGGCTGGACCGAGCGCAAGGACGGCGAAGTGAAGCGTTATCCTGGTGCGTTGGCCGGTTTCGACGTCAGTCGCGTTGACGCGGACCGCATGATCATCGATGCCCGGCTCAAGGCCGGCTGGATCACCGAGGCCGATCTTGCAGGTCCGGTCGAGGACGAAGAGAACGCCGAGGAAGGCGAGGCGGCCGAGGCTTGAGGTTTTGACCGGCGGTCCCGTTCCGATCAATCGCCAATCGTCCGGACGGGATGATGTGGCCGATGACGTCGAGCAGGCAAAAAGTGAAGCCCCGGATCAGATCGTCCGGTGCGGCGCGGCCCAAAAGGACCGGGACCAGGAAGACGGGGACGACGGCGAGCGAACCGGACCCAGGGCGGGAAAGGACATGGACGTGAACGATCGGAGCTGCATCGTCTCGCGCGAGCGCCTCGAGCCGGAGCATCTGATCCGCTTCGTGCTCGGACCTGACGGATCGGTGGTGCCTGATCTGAAACGCAAGCTGCCCGGACGCGGCGCCCATGTGGCGTTGAGCCGGGAAGCGGTGGACGCGGCGGCGAAGCGAAAGCTCTTCGCCCGGGCGTTCAAGACGAAGACGAGCGGGCCTGACGATCTCGGCGCCCTCGTCGACGACCTGCTGGTGAAGTCGGCGCTCGGCGGACTGGGTATCGCCCGCAAAGCCGGGCAGTTGGTGACCGGGGCGACGAAGGTCGACGGAGCGATCCGCACGGGTCGTGCGTTGCTGGTCGTTCAG
>JBBSUS010000120.1:0-6731 GCA_038234195.1 Hyphomicrobiales bacterium
CTTCTTCGTCGCCTGGCTGCTAAAACGATACGGCCCGCCGATCAAGGGCTTCATCGAGAAGAACCTCGGCCTGCTGTTCACACTCTTCATGGTGCTGCTGATCGGCGGCTTCCTCGCCGTGAAATATCTGTTCTGAGTCTCCACAAAGGCGGGCCGTTGCCGTTCGCCTGTCGTCCAGGATTTTCCGCCATGAGCCTCATCACCAACCTTACCCGGCCGACCGGCTTTCGCCAGACCCTGGCTTCGGCCTTCCTTCTGGCGGGGACGGCGATCACTGTCGGCTCGGCGCTGCTGTTCCAACATGTCGGTGGCTTCATTCCCTGCGCGCTCTGCCTTGAAGAGCGCATCCCCTATTACGCCGCGATCCCGATCGCACTGGCCGCGTTCGTCGCGGCAGCGGGACGTGCGCCCGGATGGGTGACCCGGCTTTTGATCCTGGCGATCGGCATCATCATGCTGGTGTCGCTCTATCTCGGCGTCTTTCACGCCGGCGTCGAATGGCATTTCTGGCAAGGTCCCACCGACTGCGCCCAGGTGGCGGGTGGCGACCTGGTCGGCGGCGATCTTCTGTCGGCGATCGACGCGATCCGCCCACCGTCCTGCAGCGAGGCGGCCGCGCGCTTCCTCGGTCTTTCCTTTGCCGGCTGGAACGCCTTTACATCGGCGCTGTTGGCCGCCATCGGCTTGCGCAGCGCCTTCGCCGAGGCGGACCGCACGGCCTGACGCCGGTCGCTGGCGACATCGGCACCGAAGGGACAGCCGCCTTGGTCGATCTGCTGACGACGATCTGGCCGCTCTTTGCCTTGATTCTGGCCGGTCTGACGCTGCGCCGGTCGGGATTTCCAGGTGACGCCTTCTGGCCGGCGGCCGATCGGCTCAACTATTTCGTGCTGTTTCCGTCTCTCCTGCTCACAAGCCTCGCCAAGGCGCCGCTGGACGACCCTGCGCTCCTGAAGATCGCCGTTGCGATCTTCCTCGCGATTGCCGTCGCCTGCGCCCTGTTCTGGGGCGCACGCGCGCAGCGTCGCTGGCCGCCCCGCCGTTTCGGCCCGCTTCTGCAGGGCGCCATCCGCTTCAATACCTATCTCGGACTTGCCGTCATCGGCAGCGTCTTCGGCGCCACAGGCCTTGCCTACGCGGCGGTAATGCTCGCCGTGCTGGTGCCGACGGTCAACGTCCTGTCGGTCATCGCCCTGACGGCGGGTGACGGCGTCAGGCCCATCACCCTCTTTGCCTCCGTCGGCAAGAATCCACTGATCCTCGCCTGCCTCGCGGGAATTCTAGCGACCCTGACCGGGTTCGGCCTGCCCTTCGGAACCGATCGGTTCGTCGGCCTCCTGGCCTCGGCCAGCCTGCCGCTCGGCCTTTTGTGCGTCGGCGCCGCCTTGCGACTGGCCGCTGCTCGCGCCGAAACGCCGACGCTTCTCGTCAATGCGCTGGTCCGGCTGATCGCCATGCCCGGCCTTGCGGCTCTTGCAGCGACGGTCATGGGCCTCGACGACACCGTGCGGGCCGTGATGGTCATCATCTTCGCCCTGCCGACGGCGCCGACCTCCTACGTGCTGACCACGCAACTGAAGGGCGATGCCGGGCTGATGGCGGGGCTCGTCACCCTGCAGACGCTGATGTCGGCCCTGACCCTACCGATCGTCATCGCGTTGCTGCTGGCCTGAACGCCCGCGGACCACCGCTTTGGCCAGGGGTCGAGTGGGATCGACATGTCGTCAGCGCGGCTGCGGCGGCGCCGTCATCGCCATGGCGGCGGCGGCGGCATATCCGCCCATGGCGCCATCGACGAAATGCACGTGGTCGCTGCGGCTCGACGAGGGGACGAAGCAGGTCATCAGCGAGGCGTCCTGGCGATGCGTACCGACCCGCGCGACCCCCCTTTCCCGCGCGAGCGTCAGGCGGGCCTCCAGCCGATCGGCGAGTGCGGGCGTGCAGTCGAGCGTCATGCGCAAACCATCGTCGAACTTGCGGAAATCGGTGTTGCGCACGAGTTCGCCGACATAGCGCTTCGGGTCGAAATCGCCCACGGCACGACCGGTCAGAAAGGTGAGATGGGCGAGAAACGTGCGCACGAGCACCGAAAGACGGGCACGCCAGAGCGGCTTGCCCGTCGTCGCCGCCTTGGTTCGCGCCTCGATCTCGAGGCCCTTCGGCGGCCAGACCTGACGCGGGCCTTCATCGGGTACCGGATTGCCGTCTTCACCCGAATCGCCTGCGATGGCCAGGATCTCCTGCGACAGCGCAGCAAAGCGGTCCGCACCACCGTCCGAGCCGGGCAGGACAACGATCGACAGGATCACGCCGTGCCGCGCCGGAATCTCCGAAAACCGGCAATAGAGCCCTTCGAGATTGGGCTGCGCATCCGCACCGACAGCGGGCTGCAACCGGAACTCCCCTGCCTTCATCCGCTCCTCGGCATAGGCCATACCACCGCCGGCGAACATGGCGTAGGCGACGTCGGGCGACGGCGAATAGCGGGCCAGCCGCACATCCTTGCCGGCCGCGCGGATGGCGGCGATCGGCACGATGGCGATCCTGAGGGTCAAGCCGAAGGAATCGCGCGCCCAGCCCGCCACCGCTCTCAGAACGCCGTCGGCAAAGGCGCGATGCTCGCCCGGCAGAGCGAAGCCGCAGCCGTCGCCGCCGAAGACAAAGGGAAAGTCGCGGCCCGGCAGCCCGTTGGCGATGCCGGCGATCGCGGCGGCAGCAATCGTGTTGACGATCTTGTAATGCCCGGCGTGCAGCGCCTGCGTGGAATGAACGAGATCGGCGACCCCGACGAACCATCCATCGGGCAGCGCCACATAGGGATCTGCGGCGCCGAAACGGGCAAAATCGGCGGAGGCCTGAAGCGCCTCGTAAAACCTCAGCCCGTCGATGGGCCCAGTGGTCTCGTCTGTTTCCAACACGCCGGACGTCGCGGCAACGCCGGTTCCATCCCCGCCCGAGCCGCCGGGGCGACCCGAAACTACAGTGGCATCGCGTTCGATGTCTGACTGCATCATGCCTGTCACCGCTCCACCGCCTCCCGCTGCCCTCCCGACCGAATGAGACCGGCCGATGCCGAAAGACCCGCCTGCCCGCCTGCCCACCCAGTTGAAGTTTCGGATCGAACGGATCGAAAGTTTCGCTCGGGTCGCATAGGACAGCAACGATCGGCGCGCACGACAGCGTGAGGGTTGCGCCACCACGCGGCGAGAAAAACGCCGCCCGATATCGACTGCCGATCATGATGGCACGGCGCCGCCGCGCTGGGAAATGCTCCGACCGCGACGTCTTGCTGCTGGCGGTTCGCCTCGCTAAGTCTTCGCGCCATGTCACGCTTCACCATCCTGCTGGCCGGTCGAATGATGCCGACCTCCGATCTTCTGGAGGCCGTCGCTGGCACGCGGGTGATCGCCGCCGACGATGGCATCCGCCATGCCAGGGCGCTGGACTGCCGACCGGAGCTCTGGGTGGGCGACTTCGACTCCCGCCCAGAGGCGCCCGACGGAATGGAGAGCGTGCCGCGCAAAACTTTCCCTGTCGACAAGGACCGCACGGACGGTGAACTCGCCATCGACGAAGCGATCGCGCGCGGCGCGGACGGCCTGCTTCTCGTCGGCGCCCTGGGTGGTCCCCGCTCCGACCACGCCTTCGCCAATCTCGTTCTGGCCCTGCGCTATGCATCGCAAGGCCTCGCCGTCGCACTCTTCGACGGTCATGAACGCGGCTGGCCTCTCGGCCCCGTCCCCCGGCGCTTCGCGCTGACGGCCGGCACGCAATTCTCGATCCTGAAATTCGGGGCATTGCAGGGGCTGACGATCGAAGGCGCCAAATGGCCGCTCGACCACGTCGTCGTTCCCGCGCATTCGATCCTGACCCAATCCAACGAAGCCCTCGGCCCCGTAACGATCGCCGTCGAAACCGGCGAAGCGATTCTTCTCGCCCAGGCCGACCCGTCAATCCATTGATGCCCGCATCGACCGGCTTGGCGGATCGCCCCGCTTTCGACTATGGTGCAGGCAGTTGGTCCCATAGCTCAGCAGGATAGAGCACCAGATTCCTAATCTGGGGGTCGTTGGTTCGAATCCAACTGGGATCACCATATGTCACGCAAGGCAACGCCTTCGGTGTGACCCCAAATTTTCATCATTCGACGTTACGGCTTCCAGCACCGATTTGCCGGAGAGGCCCTTTCAGCGCGGCGGCATCCTTTGACGCAGCCCGTTGTCCGCCGTTTAAGGGCGCCTTCGATCGTCCGGCGCGGCGCGACCGCTTGAACGGCCTTTATCGACGCGGCCTGTCATTGCGGGACGCCAGTCGCCGAACATCCAATCTCCACCGCGCCAATCGTTTCTGCGCGGTCGACGAATCGGTCGGCAATGGCTGCGCCACCGATCATCGATGCGAGGCCCAGGAGGGAGGAAACCGCCAGCACGGAACCGCCGGTGAAACCTGCACCGATCGTACATCCTACGGCGAGAATACCGCCGAATCCCATCAAAGCGGCACCGGCGGTGTATCTCAGGATCGATGGAACGCCAGCCTCAGAAAATGTCTGAATTTTGAAGCCACCGAACAACATTGCGGCGAGGAAGGCGGCCACGAGCGTTCCCACGAGCAGGCCCTGATCGAGACCTGCCGCAGAATCCGGGGCCGCAATCAGCGCGCTGGTCGTTGCAAGCGGGCGGATGAAGGACAGGCTTTCAGCCTGGATCGGCTCGAAGACCTGAAGTGACAGCGAATAGGTGAAATACCAGCCGGCAACGATGCTCGAACCGACGCCGATGCCGCCGAGCAGGCGCCAAAACGAAACGCGCGAGACGATCGCCAGGAGCACCGCCGAAATCGCCAGGACCAGACCGATCACCACGCCGGTGTCCTGACCCAGTCCGACCAGTGCGAGCAGGTCATTTCCGCCGATCGCGCCAGTGCCGAGAAGGCCGCCGGCCGCATCGCGAAGCGGCACCAACACACCAGAATAGGTGGCGTATCCGACGAGAGCGACGATGAGCGAAGTGTAAAGCGCCCGCAGATTCCCCGACGCGGCCAGGACCAGCATGCGCGAGACGCAGCCGCGCGACAGGATCATTCCGACGCCAAAGGCCAACCCTCCGATCAGCGCGCCGGAGAGCGATTGCGCGGTCGAGAAGAACCTCGTCTCGCGGACGTCGATCAGTCCGAGCGCCAACAAAAGCTGCACGCCGAGGATCGCAACGGCGAAGCCCGCCAGCCAGATCGCCAGCGCGTGCCGATCGCGATGACGCGTCAGATCGAGAACGGCCGATCGGGTGCAGAACGCGCTGCGCTGGGCGGAAAAGCCAAAAATTGCGCCGAGAATTGCGCCTCCCAGAACCGCGGAGCCGCTTTCGCCGACAAGGTCGATCAGGGGGACGAGATCCATGGGTGGATACCTTGGTTTGCAATGGCGCAGACTAAAACGTCGGCGACCAAGACGCAGGCCATGCAAATCCAATACGGCTTACGATTGGAGCAACCCGTTTCAAAAATCGCGTCGATCGAAAACGACCGTTTCGCTTTTCTAGGGAGAGAGGATGATCGTTCGAAGATTCTCGCAGCCACCGCAACGGAAAAGCTCGGCCGTTCGATAGAACCAGCACGAGCCCGAAGACGCGATTTTCGACTTGCAAGAGACGACGTGCCGAATGGATGGCGACCGGCCCCGTCGGCACGAGACCTTCGACGTGTCTCACGGGTTTTCTGGAATCCGGTTGTCCGCTCCCGCATCTGCTTTTCAGTTTACCGGATCGGCCCCACCCTTTGAGGCTTCGAGACGCATCGGTTGCACTGGCCGTCTGCCCCGGCCATCGCCGGATGCGTCGCGGTATTGGAACGAACACCAGCATCGTCGATCACGCCCGAAGGGTCGTCTTGCGCGGCGCACAGGCTGCAGTCCTGCTCTGCGAAGGACCAATCGGTTGACTAACCGAGCGATGCCCGTAGCCATTTCACGGCTTCACAATCGTGTAACCGTCCTCGTTCAATCGAATCAGTTCCACCACACCCGCCTCCACGACCGTAGCGAACGGAACGATCTGCGGTCGGTGCCCCTCTTTTCGCTCCAGCGTGTCCAGCGTGTTGCCACACGCGGCGAAGGAGACATTTGGCATGCTTTGCGAAAAGGAGGTCAGCCGGTCCATGACCGGTGTCTTGTCCGGTCGCAGCATGACCATACCCGGTCCATACACCACGATGCGAATGTCGACCTGCTCCGCCCGTTCAGAATAATATCGCGAGACGTTGGCGGCGATATCGAAGGCGGATCGCATCGTTGCCTCGCTGTCATCGGAGATCTGCAGCGCCAGCTTGTGCGTGACGAACCCGACGTCATCTGCCGGCGCCTGGGCTCGCGCCATGCTCGCACCTGAGGCAAGGAGCAGCGCCGACAACCAGACGAGAACGACCAGTTTCGCGACGCCGGAGGCTTTGAAAGCACCGAAGACAGAATCGCCCCTGGCCGCGGAGGAGCAGCTCATTTCGGTTCGGCTTCCGACATCGAGAGATCAGGATGGCTGGCGACAATGTCTTCCCGGGTCATCTTGCTGGTGACCGCGGGATACATGTAGCTGTAGCCCTCGTTTTCGTACTTCGCGATGTCGATGACAGCGGCTGGCACCACAGTGAAAAGGTCGTAGAATTGGTCCGGCTCGTAGCCGCGCCCCTTCGCTGCGTTGCGGCAGATGTGGAATTCGACGCCTTCGTCGGTGAGTTGCTTTACC
>JBBSUS010000121.1:0-6698 GCA_038234195.1 Hyphomicrobiales bacterium
CAGCTCCTCGGTGGTCCAGCCGACCTTGGAAAGGCCGGTTTGACCCGGCCGCGAGGAAAAGGCCCGATGGGTCTCCGGCAACAGCAGGCGGGCGGTGTTCACATGGCCGCCGGCGATGTGGGAATGGATGTCGATCGCGCCGGCCATGACGATCAGACCGCTGCAGTCGATCGTCTCTTCGGCGCCGCGGCCGTCCGTGGGCGCGGCCACGACCACGCCATCATCGACATAGACGTCGCCGACACCGTCACGGCGGTTCGCCGGGTCGACGACATGGCCACCCTTCAGGCACGTCAGCATGGGCGCACTCCGTCGATCTTCGTGATGTTCTGCGCCGACGACACCGTGCGAAACGCCCATTGAAGGTTGGGCCGATCGACCGCTTGGGGTTCAGGAACTGCGCGCCTCATGCCGCCACCTTCCGGCGGTCGCCCGCGAGCGCGTCGGTAATGGCCTCGAGGATATCCGCCGCCGTCGGTCGCTCGCCACTATCGGCCCTGCCGTCCACCGGGACGAAGCTGCCAAAGCGTTCGTCGAAGAGGATGCCGTCATGGTCGGCGCCGGCCTCGGCGATCGCAAAGCCGATCTTCGGCGGATTTTTCCAGGCAGGCGCGGGCCTGCTGACGACAATCATCGGCAGGGCGCCCGACCAGTCGGGTTCTGTTACCGGCACCCCGGCCAGGCCCGAGACGAACACGGCGCAATCGGCCTCGCCGCTCGTCACCAACCGCCCGGCCTCGAAGAGTTCAGGGTCATGTTCGGCGACGCCGCGGGCAAAACTGGTCCGCAGCGGCGTGCCCGCCATCCAGGTCGCGGCCTGGGCGGCGGCGTAGGCCTGCCCTGCGGCCATGACCGGCAGGCTGGTGAAACGGGTCTTCGCATTGAGATCGGCCACGAGGCCGGCCAACATCTCGACGCCGATCGCGCCGAGGATTGCGGGCGAAAAGATCGCGCAGCCGAAGCCGGCGCCCTTCAACAGATCGGCGAGCGCGCCGACGCTTTCGGCCGGCAAGGGCCCCTGCCCGAAGCGATGTCCGGCGACGGCGGCGCGTAGCATGGCGAGCGCGTCGACGAGATCGGCGTCATCGCAGGGCACCGCTTCCACCGAGACGGTGTCCGGAAGACCACCAGGCTGCTGCGCACCAAGCCAGATCGCCTGGCGCGTCTCGCCACGTGTCGCCTTGCCGAGGTCAGGTCCGCTGGAAAACAGATATTGCGGCAGATCGGGAGACGCGGCGAACGCGTCTGCCCCGACGATCAGGATCCGATCCGCCCGGCGCCGCACCTCAGCCGGCGCGCCGAGCATCATGCCGGCGTCGCGAAGGGCCTCGATCATCGGATAAATATCCGCCGACTGGGCGTGGTCGATCACGCCGCGGGCGTTGATCGCCAGGCGAATCGCCGCCTTGATGCCCGCCATGTCGGTCTGCAATCCAGTGACGACGGGCCGTCGCGCGCCGCGCAGCAATTCGGCGGCCGCCTGGACGGCGCGCTCGGTCGGAACCGCCTCGCCGTCGATCCATGCAGTGCTCAAAACGTGATGCCTTCCGTGCCCGAAAGCGAACCTATAGGTCTTGGTCCGAAGGTCAAACCGCCGCGGCCGCAAGCCGGCAAGCGATCGGCGTGGCGAAACGCTCCGCGGCTCCGGCGCCAAACCGATGACCGGCCGCGGAACGAACGCGTTGGCCTCCGGCCATCGCTGTCGCCAATGGCGATCAGCCGCCGCTCTTATCGTATTTGATGTAGGCGAAGCGCGGGTCGTCGGGCGTTCCGGAAAGCGGACCGTCCTCCTTGCCGGGCTGCCACATCACCACCTGCTCGATCATCCTGGCCAGGGCGAAGTCCGCATCGGTGATGCCCTTGGCAGCATGGTTCATCAGGCGCACCTCGACCCAGGCATAGGAGGCGGTGATGTCGGGATGGTGGAAGGCGGCTTCGGCCAGATGGCCAACGGCATTGATCACCATCAGCGTGCCCTTCCACCCTTGTGTCTTGTAGGTCCGGCGGATCCAGCCGTCCTCCAGGCGCCAGGTCGGCAGTTCGTCCTTCAGCTTCTGTTCGACCTCCGGGTCGGAATAGGTTTTCGCGGCCATCACATTCTCCCCTGTTCCACACTCGCCCCACGACGACCCTTGCACCGGGGGACCTTGCCGCAATAATAGGGTGCGGGCACCGCGAAATCAGGGGACAGTGTGAAAGACGATTTCGTCCACGTCTCGGCGCCGGCCCGCCTGCATCTGGGGTTCCTCGACCCCGGCGGCCGCTCCGGGCGCCGATTCGGCGGCATCGGCCTGGCGCTCGACGCCCCGGCGACGCGGTTGACGATCGCACGCCAGCCACTGCGTTCTGGCTCTACCGAAAGCCCAACGGACGACCGCGCCGAGGGTCCCGAAGCGCAACGCGCGGCGGCTTACCTTGCCACGCTTCGCCACGCGCTCGCGCTTCCATCGGCCTATGCGTTGACGGTGCACGAAACGATTCCCGCCCATTCCGGCCTCGGTTCCGGCACGCAACTGGCGCTTGCCGTCGCCGTCGGCCTGCGCGCCCTGGAGGGCCTGCCGACGGACGTGGCGGCCGACGCGGCGCTGCTCGGACGCGGCTTGCGCTCCGGCCTCGGCGCGGCGTTTCTCAGCCGCGGCGGCCTTGCGGTGGACGGCGGCAAGGGCGACAATGATCGTCCGCCGCCGATCGTCGTCCACCATGATTTTCCCGCAAAGTGGCGGGTGATCCTCGTCCTCGACCCCCGCACGGAAGGCTTTCACGGAAGCGAGGAACTCGCTGCCTTTGCCACCCTGCCGGCGTTCCCGGACGGTGCGACGGCCGAGATCTGCCGGCTGGTTCTGATGCAGGCGCTTCCCGGTCTCGTCGAGCGCGATATCGAAGGTTTCGGCGCCGCGATCGGCACCATCCAGGCAATGGTCGGCGAGCATTTCGCCCCTGCTCAGGGCGGCGTCTTCACCAGCCAGGCCGTCGCGAGGGCCTGCCACGGCCTGCAAGCGGCGGGCGCCCACGGCATCGGACAAAGCTCGTGGGGGCCGACCGGCTTTGCCTTCGCCGAGTCGCAGGCCGAGGCCGAGCGGCTGGTGGCAGCACTGCGCCAACAAGGGATGGCCGGCGATCTCGACATTCGCATCGCATGCGGACGCGAACACGGAGCGACGATCGAGAAGATCGCACTCCGACGACGAACGGGCACCGGCTGAGACGCAATCAGCGGCTCACCATCCAGCGCGGGTCGACCCGGCTCGCATGCACGAACGACCGGGCGACCGGCAAGCGCAAAAAGAAAGGGCCCCCAGTCATGGCCGACAAGAACATTCTTCACATGCTGACCCCGCACAAGCATGTCAGCCCCTTCGACGTGAACCAGGCGCTTGACGCCGGCTACGATTCGGTGACGCCTTATGAACAGGTCGAACTCGGCGAGGTGGCCGATCTGGTGCAGGACGTCATCTTCTCGCGTCCGCCCAAGGCAGGCGTCCATTCCGGTATCTTCTTCGGCGGCGACGACGCGGTGCTGGCCCTCGACATGATCGACGCCGCAAAAAAGGCGCTGGTGCCGCCCTTCGGCGCCCATCTCTTCGCCGATCCAGCCGGTTCCTTCACCACGGCCGCCGCCATGGTCGCCAAGGTCGAAAAGGCGCTGAAGGACAAACACGGCAAGAAACTGAGCGATGTCTCGATCGCCGTCTTCGGTGCGACCGGTGTCGTCGGCTATTGCGCCGCGGTGATCGCGGCGGCCGAGGGCGCCCGGGTCAAGATCGTCGGCTACAGTGGCGTCGACCGCGTGAAACAGCGCGGCGATGAGATGAAGCAGCGCTTCGACGTCGAGGTGGAGCCGGTCGACGGTTCATCCGACGAGAAGAACACCGCCATCGCGGCCGATGTCGAGGTGATCTTCGCCGCGGCGAAGGCCGGAGTGCAGGTGCTGAACGCTTCGCAGATGAAGGCGGCCCTGAAGCTGCTCGTCGCGGCCGACGTCAATGCGGTGCCGCCGGCTGGCCTCGAAGGCATCGACGTGATGGCCGATTCCGAGCCCATCGCCGGAACGAACGCGGTCGGGATCGGAGCACTGGCCATCGGGCAGGTGAAATCGCAGACCGAATACGGCCTGTTCCGCCGGATGATCGAAGCCGACAAGCCGCAGGTTCTAGACTTCCGCGACGCCTTCAAGCTCGCCCGCACCCTGGTCGGCTGAGGCCCCGCGTGACAAATCCGATGGACCGGCCAACGATCCTGTGCGCCGCGTTTTCGGCGCGCCAGATCGCCATGAGCGCCAGACGCGCGGGCTATGGCGCGCTGGCGGTCGACTTCTTCGGCGATCTCGATCTTCAAGAGGCCGCGCTGGCGGGAGAAAAATTGCAATGCGACGACTTCGGCGGGTTCGATGACGCGTCACTGGTCGCGGCACTGCATCGGCTCGCCGAAGGGCACGCGCCGGTCGGCTTCGTCCACGGCGCAGGCTTCGAGGACCGGCTCGGGCTCCTGGAGGAGATCGGCCGCCATTGGCCGCTGCTCGGCACGGCGCCCGCAACCTCGCGGCTTCTCAAGGATCCGGACGCCTTTGCCGACCTCTGCCGGATGGCCGGCGTGACGCATCCCGAGATCGCGCGCCAGACGCCGGAGGGTGAGACACATCTGTGGCTTTCGAAACGGATCGGCGGTTGCGGCGGCAGCCATGTGCGCCCGGCCGAGGCGATGGCACCGAGTGCCGATCGCTACGTCCAAAAGTTTGTCGCCGGCGAACGCTGGTCTGCGGCCTTTGTTGCCGCTGACGCGGAGGCTGCCATTCTCGGTTTCACCAAGCAGTGGACCGATCCCTCCGAGGCCGAACCCTACCGCTATGGCGGCGCCGTCGGCCCCCTGACGCCGCCGGAGCCGGCCGGATCGGTCATGCGCGATGCCATCGCGCGGATTGCCGCCGCCGTTGGCGCTCGTGGCCACGCGCCGCTCACGGGTCTGTGCAGCGCCGATTTCGTCGTTTCGGCAGACGGGCCGGTGCTGCTCGAGATCAACGCCCGCTTCGGCGCGACGATCGATGTCTTCGACACCGATGAGGAACCGCTGCTCGCGCTGCATCTCAGCGCCTGCCAGGGCGACCTGCTCGCGCGATACAGCGGGCCGCAAAGGGTGCGCGCCAGCGGCCTCGCCTGGGCGGGCGGCCCGGTGTCGGTCGGCGCCGGCTTCGTCTGGCCCGACTTCACCCGCGACAGGACCGCCGCGCCGGCCGCGTTCGCCGCCGGCCAGCCAATGGCGACCATCGTCGCCGAGGCCGACACAGAGGAGGCTGCGGTCGCGGCCTTCAACCTTCATATCGCAGAACTTGAGACGACGTTCGGGAGGAAAGCCGCATGAGTTCCAAAGAAAGGCCATCGACGGGGCCAGCCGCGCTGTCGGTCAATGAAGGCGCTCTGGCGCTGGTCGAAAAGCTAAAGGACCAGGCTGGATCGCTGCGGGTTGCTGTTTCCAGGGGCGCTGCGGGTGAAACGCTGATCGACGCCGGTGCCAAGGCGATTGGCAGCATCGAGGCTGGACGGCTGATCACCGAGATCTGCCTCGGCGGCCTCGGCAGCGTCGAGATCGGCTCGTCGCCCTATCTGGCGCGCTGGCCCTTCACCCTCACCGTGCGCACGCCGCAGCCGGTGCTCGCCTGCCTCGGCAGCCAATATGCCGGCTGGCAGCTGACCCATGGCGAGGGAGACGATGCGTATTTCTCCATGGGTTCGGGTCCGGCGCGCGCGCTCGCCGGAAAGGAAGAGCTGTTCAAGGACATCACCTATGCCGACAGGAGCGACGCAGCCGTCCTGGTCCTCGAGACAGGCAGCCCGCCGCCCGAGGCGCTGGTGCGACGGATCGCTAAGGATTGCGACATCGCCACGGATGCCCTGACCATCATCTACACGCCGACCCAGTCGCTGGCCGGCAGCGTGCAGATCGTCGGTCGTGTCGTCGAGGTGGCCCTGCACAAGGCGCACGAGCTGAAATTCGACCTGTCGCGCATCGTCGAGGGCATGGGCACGGCGCCGTTGTCGCCGCCGCATCCGGACTTCATCACGGCCATGGGCCGAACCAACGACGCTGTGATCTATGGCGGACGCATCCTGCTTCACGTCACAGGCCCTGCCGCCGACGCCAAGGACCTCGCCGAGCGGCTGCCGAGTTCCACCGCCAGCGACTACGGCCGGCCGTTTGCCGATATCTTCAAGCAGTACAAGGGCGATTTCTACAAGATCGACCCGATGCTGTTCTCGCCCGCCGAAGTCGCGGTGGTTTCGCTGGACAGTGGCGAGACCTTCCGGGGCGGCTCCATAGACCCGAAGCTCGTCGATGCCTCCTTCGACTGATCTTCCCGACGACCGTCGGCCGGCGATCCTGCTCGTCACCGCGGACATGGATCGTCATGCCCGTGAAATGGTCAAGGCGTTCGTGACGCTGGGCGCGCGGGTGGAATCCTGCGCGTTGAAAGCCGTCGGCTTCGACACGGCCGGGCCCGGGGGCCTTGCGATCCCGGGTTTCGGCGACCGGCAGCCGGACGCGGTTTGCGTGCGCACCATGGATGGCGGATCCTTCGAGGCGGTAACGCGCCGGCTCGGCGTGCTGCACGCGATGACCAGGCTCGGGATCCCCGTGTCGAACGACGCCCGGGCGATCGAGAACTGCGTCGACAAGGCCGCGACGAGCTTCCTGCTGGCCCGCGC
>JBBSUS010000122.1:0-6688 GCA_038234195.1 Hyphomicrobiales bacterium
CGCTGGCAGCGCGACAGGACGGTGATCGGAACTTTCCGGATTTCCGTCGTCGCGAAGACGAACTTCACGTGCTCCGGGGGCTCCTCAAGCGTCTTCAGCAGGCCGTTGAAGGCCTGCGTCGACAGCATGTGGACCTCGTCGATGATGTAGACCTTGTAGCGCGCCGACACTGGCCGGTAGCGCACCTGCGCGATGATCTCGCGCACGTCGTCGATGCCGGTGTGGGAGGCCGCGTCCATCTCGACAACATCGACATGCCGGCCCTCCATGATCGACTGGCAGTGGATGCCAAGGCCCGCCATGTGGATCGTCGGCTGGTCGATCGAGTCGGTCTCGAAGTTCAGCGCGCGGGCGAGGATGCGCGCGGTCGTCGTCTTGCCGACGCCGCGCACGCCGGTCAGCATCCATGCCTGGGCGATGCGGCCGGTCTCGAAGGCGTTGGTGAGGGTGCGCACCATCGGCTCCTGGCCGATGAGATCGTCGAAGGAACGTGGCCGATATTTTCGCGCGAGAACCCGGTAGGCTGCAGGGGTTTCCGCGGGCTTGGCAGCCATCTTGTCGTCGGAATTGGTGGGATCGGGGGTCTCGCTCATCGCCCGCGGTCGCTCCAGTCGGGGGCCGCCCAGCAAAAGGCGATCTTTTGCCGCATCGGGACCGCTGGGGCCCGCGCGAGACGAATGAGGTGGGAGGCTGGCACGATGACCCGTGCCGTGGCTCGTTGGGGCTGCTTCCTTCCGGACCTGACCCGGTTGGCGAGTGGCTCGTCCACCACCAACCTCCCACCCTCCATATCGAGGAAACCGACCCTAATTGCAAGGTAGCGCCAGCGATCTTCGGCGCCGACGAACGATGGGAACAAGGAGACGGGCAAGGATGCAGGACTTCGAACTGGACCCGCGGCTTGCCGCCGACACGCAACCGATCGGCCGGCTCGGCCTTTGCGATCTCCTGTTGATGGACGACAGACGATGGCCGTGGCTGATCCTCGTGCCCAGGCGTCCGGGCGCCAGCGAATTCCACGACTTCACGCCGCTCGACCAGGCCATGCTGACGTTCGAAAGCGGCATGGTCGCCAAGGCGCTGAAGGAGGCGACCGGCGCCGCCAAGATCAACATCGCGACGCTCGGCAACGCCGTCCCGATGTTCCATCTCCATATCGTCGCTCGAAATCCCGGCGACGCGAACTGGCCGGGCCCTGTCTGGG
Source organism: Hyphomicrobiales bacterium (assembly GCA_038234195.1). Lineage (GTDB taxonomy): Bacteria > Pseudomonadota > Alphaproteobacteria > Rhizobiales > Rhizobiaceae > Aurantimonas. The sequence goes on from JBBSUS010000122.1 coordinate 1,205, forward strand.
GCTTTGGCACGCGAGAGCCGTACGATGCGAAGGCGGCCGGCGCGATGTGCGAGACGATTCGGCAGGCGGTGCTGCCGGGATGAGGGGTTTGACGCGCGCTGCCTGCGCCGGATCGACCTAATGCCGGGCGATCATTCGATGCAGATCAGGGGCAATCACCGGCATCACGAGCCGCAACTGGGATTTGAGCCTGTTATCCGATGTCGCGCCCTTTTTCTGAGACGGTGCCGGACACGACCGGCTCGATCAGGTCCCTGCATCCGCGACGACGCAAACTCAAGCAAATGAGACTTCACGTGCAAGACGATCAGCAAACCGGGCCGTTGAACGCCGATGATTCGAATAAAGCATTCAAAAGCGGAGCGAGCTTGGGAAGCTCCTCCGCCAGGGCGCCGCTCCTGACCGGCGACGAGATCAGCGCGCGCACCGGCTTTGCCCGCAACCGCCTGTGGCGCGACGGCGAGCACCGCACGGACGAGAGCTTTTCGCGCGCTGTCGAGCATCCGGGGGCACGCTTTCATCTGACCACCTCCGACGGAAAATGGTTGTGCAAGGTCCAAGCCCTCGAGTTCGAATCGACATCGCCGCGGCCAGCCGCCGATTTTCTCGGGCAGACGCCAGCGGCCGTCGATCCTGCCTTCACGCTAGCCAGCGCCCGCGAGCAGGGCGCGCGGCTCGATGCAGCCGTACTGCTCGGCTTCGATGGCGACGACCACCCTCGCCTCGCGGCGCCCATCGCAGCCGATTCGACGGCGTTCGACATTGCCGCCTCCGATGACGATCCCGGAACGGCCGCCCGCCAGGACCCACTCGACATCAAGGCCATCGACCTGCGTTCCCTGGCCATGCAAGGGACGCTCGATCCGGGCACCGAAGGTCAGTTGGGCCAGGCCGCTCATCTCATCGGCTGGCATTCCCGCAACGGCTTCTGCGCCAGATGCGGCGGCTTCACCGTTTCCGAAGCGGCCGGCTATCGCCGCCGCTGCAAATCTTGCGATGCCGTTGTCTTTCCGCGCACCGATCCGGTCACGATCATGCTCGTCCATGACGGCAAGGGGCGCTGCATCCTCGGCCGCCAGCCGCAGTTTCCCGAGCATTTCTGGTCGTGCCTCGCTGGCTTCGTCGAAGCGGGAGAGACGGTCGAGGACGCCGTGCGCCGCGAGACGTTGGAGGAAGCCGGCGTCCATGTCGGCCGCGTCAGCTATCTGGCCTCGCAGCCTTGGCCCTTCCCCGGTTCGCTGATGATCGGCTGCATCGGCCTTGCCGAAAACTTCGACATCGCCTTCGACGGCGAGGAACTCGAAGCCTGCCGCTGGTTCGTCCGTGACGAGGTCAACGCCATGCTCGAAGGGCGCCACCCGGACGGGCTGTCCGTGCCGAAGCGCTTCGCCATCGCCCACCATCTGGTGAAGGCGTTCGCGGATGGGGATGTGTGAGTCGGCGCCTTCGGCCGAACGTCACAACACTTAACGTCAAGCCAATCGAACGAACGATCGTGGGAACCCGTCATGCACGCACATTTCGTCCTGGCCCACCCCGAACCGAACTCCTTCAATGGGCACCTCGTGCGCACCGGAGCCGAGGCGCTGCAAGCCGCAGGCTGGACTGTGTCGACCTCCGACCTCTACGCGATGGGCTTCGACCCGAGCGAGGGACCGTCTCATTTCGACAGCCGAAGGGACACAGACCGTTTCGAAGCTCAATCGGAGCAACGACACGCTTCCCAGACCGGCACTTTGGCGAAAGTCGTGACGGACGAACTGGCGCTGATGGACCGCGCCGACCTCCTGGTGTTGCAGTATCCGATGTAGTGGCACATGCCGCCGGCCATGCTGAAGGGCTGGTTCGACCGCATCCTCGCCTTTGGCGAAGCCTATGCCAGCACGCGCCGTTTCGAAAACGGCCGTTTCGTGGGCAAACGGGCGATGCTGTCGGTCACTGTCGGGACGAGCTGGGAGACCTATGCCCATGATGGGCGCAGCGGCGACATCGATCTGATGCTTTGGCCGGTGAACTTCTCACTGGCCTACGTCGGCTACGAGGTTGCGCAGCCCTTCGTCGCCTATGGCGTCGAGGCCGGGCTTCGCTACTCAGATCCGACGGAGATCGAACGCCGTCTGGCCGCCATCGTCGAGGATTTCGCCGCAATGTTGCCGCGGATCGAAGAACGCCCGACAATTTCTTTCAACCGGATGGACGAGTGGGGCGAAGACGGGCGCATTCGGCCGAGCGCACCGGTGCATTCAGCCTTCGTAAGGCGCAAGCCGGTCCTGGACATCGAATGAAGCGAGACGACCGCCGATAAGCGGTTTTACCGCTGATGCGTGGTCGTCCGCCACCGCAACGCAAGTCCACAGCGCATCGCTCCGGCGCGGACGCGCGTCGGCACCTATTCTCCCGGCGCGCCGCTCTCGACCACATCGCTCCGATCGACCGCCGCCGGGTAGACGCCGAGAATCCGAACCTGCCGGGTAAAAAACGCCAGTTCCTCCAGCGCCAGGCGCAGCGGGGTGTCGAGGGGGTGGCCTTCGACGTCGGCGTAGAACTGGGTGGCGGTGAAGGTTCCGCCGATCTGGTAGCTTTCGAGCTTGGTCATGTTGACGCCGTTGGTCGCAAAACCACCCATCGCCTTGTAGAGAGCGGCCGGAAGGTTGCGGACCTCGAAGACGAAGGTGCTGATGGTGCCGTGACCGTCGCCGTCCGCACCATTCTGCCCCGCCCAAAGCGCCGTCTCGTCGATGCCGGGGCGGGACAGGACGACGAAGCGGGTGACGTTCTGGGCCGAATCCTCCACGTCGCGTTCGAGGATGTCGAGGCCATAATAGCCCGCGGCGAGTTCAGGAGCGAGCGCGGCGAGCGTCCGGTCGCCGGATTCGGACACCTCGCGGGCCGCACCCGCCGTATCGCCGGCAACGATCGGCTTCCAGCCATTGGCCCGAAGATACTTGCGGCACTGGCCGAGCGCGTGGACGTGGCTTTGGACCTGTTTGATCTCCTCCCGCTGCACCCCCGGCAGCGCCATCAGCTGGAAATGGATCGGCATGAAATACTCGCCGACGATCTGCAGGCCGGAATCCGGCATCAGGTGATGGATGTCGGCGACGCGGCCGGCCAGCGTGTTCTCGATCGGGATCATCGCCAGGTCCGCCTCGCCCGAGCGCACCGCGTCGAAGGCATCGTCGAAGGACGGGCACGGCAGCGGCGCATGGTCCGGATAGACGGCCTGGCAGGCCATGTCGGAATTGGCGCCGGGCTCGCCCTGGAAGGCGATCTTCAGGCCGCTCCGACTCGGGCCGGAACCGATTCGCGGCCCGGTGCCCGTCCGGATCGAAGGGGTGGCGATCGTCGGGCTCATGCGGTTTCTCCGTAAAGGCGTCTGGCGTGTTCGAGATCGTCGGGCGCGTCGACGCCGAGCGGCACGGCATCGACGATCTCGGCGTCGATGCGCATGCCGTCTTCGAGCGCCCGGAGTTGCTCCAGCTTCTCTCGCTTTTCAAGCGTGGAGGGCCCGAGCGCAACGAAGCGGGCGAGCGCTTCGCGGCGATAGGCGTAAAGCCCGACATGGTGATAGAGCGGCCCCTCGCCCCAGGGCGCCGTGGCGCGCGTGAAGTAGAGCGCCTTCAGCCGCGTGGCGCTGAGCGGCGATCCGACGAGCTTGACGACGTTCGGATTGGTCTTCTCCGCTTCGCGATCGATCGGCACGCAGAGCGTGGCGATGTCGCAGCGCGGATCCTCGAAGGGCGCCAGCACCTGCCGGATCGATTCGGGCTCGATGGTCGGAAGGTCCCCCTGCACGTTCACGATCGTCTCCACCTCGCCGTCGGGGTCGAGCATCGTCAACGCCTCGAAGATGCGGTCGGAGCCCGACAGATGGTCGAGCGACGTCATCACCGCCTCGTGACCGGCCGCGATCACCGCGTCGAAGATCGCCTCGTCGTCGGTAGCCACGACCGTGCGGCCGATCTCGGCGCGGATGGCCCGCTCGGCGACGCGCACCACCATCGGCTTGCCCGCGATATCGGCAAGCGCCTTTTTAGGCAGCCGGGTGGAGCCGAGGCGGGCGGGGATGAGAACCATGATCGACATGACGGTGCCTTGACCCGTTTTTGATGCGATTCCAACCTTGCGGCGACCCTTGGGGGGTGACAAAAGGCCTGGGTGGAGCCGCCTCATACAGATATTGCCTTGAATCGGCAAAGGACCTAGGTTCCGCGCGTTTTTAGGACTTCAGTCAGGCGGCCCCGGCCGTCTTTCGGCGCAATGAGGGAGCCGCCCCGCCCATGAATTCGTTCGAAGCCAACAAGATCTTCGGTGCGCTGCTCGGGACCGTGTTCGTCCTGTTCGGCGGCAGCCTTCTGGCCGAAGGCTTGTTCCACTCCGAAGCACCGGAAAAGCCGGGCTACGAAATCGTGGCGGCCGAGCCGGACGCCGGTGGCGGTGCCGCCGCGGCACTTGCCGAGGATCCGCCCGTCGCGGCGCTACTGCAGAACGCCAGTGTCGAGACCGGCCAGGCCACTTTCAAGAAGTGCCAAGCTTGCCATAGCGGCGAGAAGGGTGGCCCCAACAAGGTCGGCCCACATCTGTGGGACGTTGTCGACCGGCCGGTCGCCTCGATCTCGGACTTCTCCTATTCCGGCGGCATGAAGGACTTCTCGGAGGGCAGTTCCAAGCACTGGACCTACGACAACCTCTACCACTTCCTGAAGAACCCCAAGGGTTACGTGGCCGGAACCGCCATGGGCTTTGCCGGCATCAAGGACCCGCAAGGGCGCGCCGACGTCATCGCCTATCTGCGGACCCTGAGCGACAGTCCGAAGCCGCTGCCGGAGGCGCCGGCCGAGGGCGCCAAGACGGCCGAAGCTGCGCCGACCGACACCAACCCGGCCACCACCACCGACGCAGGTGCGGCCGGCTCGGGCGCTCAGGCGCCAGCAACGACCGATACCAGCAACGCAGAGCCAGCAGCCGGGGCCGAAGCCGCGCCGACGGCCACCGCCGGCGACAAGCCGACGCCGCCCGCCGCCGAAAAGCAGGCCGCCGCAGAGACCCCAGCGGCCGCACCGGCCGCGCCTGCCGCTGCCGCCGCCGCTCCAGCCGCAGCCGCAGGCGAAACGCAGACCGCCTCGCTCTCCGGCGATCCCGAAGCCGGCAAGGGCGTGTTCCGCAAGTGCCAAGCCTGCCACGCGGTGGGCCCGGACGCCAAGAACAAGATCGGCCCGGCGCTCAATGGTATCGTCGGCGAGAAGATCGCGCTGGTCGAAGGCTACAGCTTCTCTTCTGCGCTGCAGGGATATGCCAAGGACCATCCGACCTGGACGCCGGAAGAACTGAGCCAGTGGCTCGCCGGCCCGGCCAAGCTCGTCCCCGGTACCAAGATGTCCTTCCCCGGCCTCAACAAGCCTGAGGACATCGCAAACGTCATCGCCAATCTGAACACCTGCGGCGAGGACGGCCAGCCCAAGACGGAAGGCGGCGCGCCGGCAC
>JBBSUS010000123.1:0-6666 GCA_038234195.1 Hyphomicrobiales bacterium
AGGGTGAATCGCGCGGACAAGCGCATGAGGTCCCCCATCTGTCAAGATTTTGCGGGATATCGCTGCCTTCACGCGCCCACCGACGCGCAAAACCGCATCCGACCATCTTTCGCTTGGCGCCGCGAAAGCGCTAAAGGTGGACGATGGACATGATCACCGAGACCGGCGCCCTCGCCGAGGCCTGCAAGACACTGGCGAACGCCGAGTTCGTCACAGTCGACACCGAATTCATCCGCGAGACCACCTTCTGGCCAGAGCTCTGCCTCATCCAGATGGCGTCGGAGGATCTGGCCGTTCTCGTCGACCCACTGGCGGCCGGCATCGACCTTGCCCCGTTCTTCGCGCTGATGCGCGACGAGAGCGTGGTCAAGGTGTTTCACGCCGCCCGCCAGGATGTCGAGATCGTGCACAAGCTCGGCGGGGTCATCCCGGTGCCACTCTTCGACACCCAGGTCGCGGCGATGGTTTGCGGCTTCGGCGAATCGATCGCCTACGACCAGCTCGTCGCCCGCACCACCAGTGCCCGCATCGACAAGACGTCGCGGTTCACCGACTGGCGTCGCCGGCCGCTATCGACAGAACAACTCGACTATGCGCTGGCCGATGTGACGCATCTTCGGGATGTCTACAAGGTGTTGAAAGGCCAACTCGATGCAGAGGGACGCGGTCTTTGGCTGGCCGAGGAGATGGCGATCCTCACGGAGCCGGCGACCTATGATCTGCACCCGGACGACGCCTGGAAGCGGTTGAAACTCAGGGTGCGCAAACCGATCGAATTGCAGATCATGAAGGAGATCGCCGCCTGGCGCGAGCGAGAGGCGCGCGAGATCGACAAGCCGCGTGGCCGCATCCTGAAGGACGATGCCATCTACGAAATCGCCCAGCAGGCCCCGAAGGACGAACAGGCGCTTGGGCGCCTGCGTGCGGTTCCCAAGGGCTTCGAGCGCAGTTCCGCCGGCAAGGAGATCATCGCCGCGGTCCATCGCGCGCTTGCCGTGCCGAAGGCCGACCTCGCGCCGATCCCACGCGCACCGCAACTGCCCGAAGGGACCGCCGCGGCGGTTGAGTTCCTGAAGGTGCTTTTGAAGATCGTCGTCGAGGAAAAGGGCGTTGCCGCGAAGATGATCGCCTCGGGCGACGATCTGGAAAAACTGGCCTGGAAGGGCGAAGACGCCGACATCGGCGCCATGCAGGGCTGGCGTCGCGAAATCTTTGGTGATCGGGCGCTGGAACTTCTGACCGGCCGAACCGCCCTCGTCTATCGCAACCGAAAGGTCGAGGTCGTCGCCCTATGAGGTGGCTCGGTATCAGTGAGATGCGTCACGCCTACTTTTTCCCGACGCTGCCGCCGACCTCTACGATCTGATCGAGGTCGACCAAGTTCCACGGCATGTCGCGATTGCGGTACAGTCGCTTTCCAAGGCGAGGATAATCGCCCACATCGTGAGCCCTTCGCTCTCCGGCCACGATGCACCGCAGCGTCTCGCTTCCGGTGTTGCGGATCGAATGGGGCAGCCCGCCCTTGCGGTATCCGATGAAGTCACCGGCTTTGATGTCGTACTCATCCTGCCCGATGAATGCGGTCGCCGTTCCAGCCAGAACGAAGACGCACTCGTCCTCGTGATGATGGCAATGATGTTCCGTCGTTTCATAACCGGGTTCGACTTCGATCAGGTGAAATCCGATCCCCGTCAGCCCTGCGAGGTCTCCAAGCGACTTGTTGGTCCGTCTGGCGTCGGAATTGAGAAAGTGAATTTTCTTCACCCCATCCATCGCGTCGATGTCTTCGAGTGTCACGAGATATCTGTCGTTCGCCATCACTCTCTCCAAAATGCCGAGGTGCAATTCGCTCCGGTCGAAACAGATGCCGAGTGCGCGGCGGGGGCACGCCAATACGAGCGAAACAACGGATTTCAGAAGTCCAGGGCCTTCTGAGTGTCCGGAATTCTGTCCCGGACATCGACCGGCTTCCAAGCGTCAAGTGCGCAAGGCGATATCTCAACGCACTTCCATGCGAAGCGTTTTCTCGACAACCTTGGCGAACTGCTGCAGGCGTCCTTCGGGCCGCTCGCCGACCAGGGCGGCAAGGTGCTGGGGAATCACCAGCGTCACGCCACCGCGCGGGTCGTGGGCCCATTTGATGTCGTCGAGCACGCCGGGCATCGAGGCAGTCAAGAGATAGGTCACGCGAAAAAGTGAGGCCAGAATACGAGCCCTGCCGAGCAATCGGTCCTCGACCAGACGTTCGATCTCCGGCAAGTGGGCCTGCTCGAAGCTGCCCTCGTGGCGGTAAAAATTGGTAAGGCCGAGATAGGCGCGACCGCGGTGGTCCACCGCGGGAAAGGCCGCATGGGCGATGATCGAAAGCGATTGCTTGCCGCGATAGTCGGGATGCGCCCGCCCGCCAATGTCGGCGAGAAGGCAGGCCGCCTCGCGCAACCTTTCCTCCTCCGGACTCTCCTCGATCCCGAGGGCCTCCAGGGTGCGCCGGCTCCAGTCGACCATTTCGAGCGCATGAGCCGGCGAGCGCGATCGCAGGATCGACAGTTCGCGGGCAGACTCGATCAGCGGGTCCTTGGCGCGCTCTTCCTGCGACAGTTGCGCGAACAGATAGCCTTCGCGCACGCCGAGCGCCGACATGACGATCTTCGACGGCTTCATATGCTTGATGATGCTCTTCAACGCGACGGCCCCATAGGCGAGAAGAGCCCGGCGCGACTTCGATACCGCCGCAATACCCTGCAGCTTGTCTGTATCACCCTTGATGACGGCATCGAGAAAGCCGTCGATCGCGCTCGCGTCGATCTCGTAGCCATGCATGACGTGCAGCGGATATTTCGTCTGCTCCATGTGAAGATTGGCAAGATTGCGCCAGGTGCCGCCGACAGCGAAGAATGGCCGTCCAACGCCCCGTTCCCGCAAGGCGCAACCGCTGATGTGGCTGTCGGCGATGGCCTGTGCCTTTTCGAGGTCGCCGCCCGACATATCTCGCAGGCGCAGCCCGCCCAGCGGAAGTGTCAGCCCGCCGTCGAAGGTGCTGTCATGAATGTCGACGATCTCCAGGCTGCCACCGCCGAGATCCCCCGCCAGCCCGTCCGGGGCGAAGAATCCGGCAAGTACGCCCTCGGCAGCATAGCGCGCCTCGTCGGCGCCCGAGAGGATGGTGATGGGACAGCCGATCGCCTCCTCGGCCGCCCTGATGAAATCCGGCCCGTTCTGCGCCTCGCGTGCCGCGGCGGTGGCGATCGGATGCACCTCGGCGACGTCGGCTTGGGCACACAGCTTGCGGAAACGACGGAGCGCCGCGATGGCACTGTCGATCGACTGGCTGTCGAGCCTGTTCGTCTGAGCGAGCCCCTTGCCGAGACCGCTCAAGACCTTCTCGTTGAACAGCACCGTCAGCGAGCGGCGATTGCCCTCGTAGATGACGAGGCGGACCGAGTTCGAGCCGATATCGACGACCGCGACGGGCTTGCGATCGAGCAAGCGTCCCTGGGCGATCGGATCAGTCGAACCGCGAGTGGTCCGCGCGTTGTCGCGCGATGAGTCTTGGAGCATCCGTCTTCAGTGCCTTGCCCCGACCCGAGAGACTCGGATTGGTCATGAAATAGCGTTGGGCGTTGAACGTCTGTTCGCCCGGTGAAGGCACGATATGGCGCGATGTCCCGTCTCCGGCTACCGACCAGCTTTGCTGGTTGTCGAGAATATTGCCCAGCATGATCTGCGAGAGCACCTGGCTGTGCACCGTCGGGGTCGAGATCGGCACCAGCACCTCGACGCGCCGGTCGAGGTTGCGCGGCATCATGTCGGCCGAGCCGAGATAGACCACCGCCTGCTCCGACGGCAGGCCGTGGCCATTGCCGAAGCAGAAGACGCGGCTGTGTTCGAGGAACCGACCGACGATGGATTTGACGCGGATATTGTCAGATAACCCCGGCACGCGCGGCCGCAGGCAGCAGATGCCACGCACGATCAGATCGATCTCGACGCCGGCCTGACTGGCCCTGTACAGCGCATCGATGATGGCCGGATCGACCAGCGAATTCATCTTCATCCAGATCTGGCCAGGCCGTCCGGCCCGCTGATGCTCGGCCTCCGCGTCGATCAGCGCAACGATGCGCTTGCGCATGGTCAGCGGCGAGATCGCCAGCTTGTGAACCTCGGTCGGCTCGGCATAACCGGTAATGTAGTTGAAGATCAGCGAGACGTCGTGAGCGATGCCCGGATCGGCGGTGAAATAGGAAAGATCGGTGTAGATCTTCGCGGTGATCGGGTGGTAGTTGCCCGTGCCGATGTGGACGAAGTTGACCAGCCGGCCTTCCTCGCGGCGCACGACAAGGGAGAGCTTGGCGTGGGTCTTCTTCTCGATGAAGCCGAACACGACCTGCACGCCTGCGCGCTCAAGGTCGCGCGCCCAACGGATATTCGCCTCCTCGTCAAAGCGCGCCTTCAGTTCGACGAGCGCCGTCACCGACTTGCCGGCCTCTGCCGCATCGACGAGCGCCCGAACGATCGGCGAATCGTTGGAGGTGCGGTAGAGCGTCTGCTTGATGGCGATGACGTTCGGGTCCATCGCCGCCTGACGTACGAACTGCACCACCACGTCGAATGATTCATAGGGGTGGTGGACGAGGATGTCCTTCTCGCGGATCGCTGCGAAACAGTCGCCATTGTGCTCGCGGATACGCTCGGGAAAGCGCGGAATGTACGGCGTGAACTTCAGGTCGTCGCGGGACAGCTTGCAGATCTGCGACACCGAATCGAGCGCCAGCATTCCGTCCATGACCGACACGCGGTTTTCCGGCACCTCCAGTTCGGCAGCAACAAAATTGCGCAGCGCCTCGGGCATGACGGAGTCGAATTCGATCCGGATCACCTGGCCGCGGCGGCGGCGCTTCAGTGCCGTCTCGAAGAGGCGCACGAGATCTTCCGCCTCCTCCTCCACCTCGATGTCCGAATCGCGAATGATGCGGAAGGTGCCGGCACCTTTCACGCGATAGCCCGGAAACAGCTTGCCGATGAACAGGGCAACGACGCTTTCGAGCGGCACGAAGCGCGCCAGACCGGCCTCGGTCGTCGGCATCTCGATGAATCGCTGCAAGGCGACCGGCAGGCGCAGCAGCGCGTTCATCTTCTGTGAATCGCGCTCGCGGGTCAAAGCCAGGGCGATCGAGAAGCCGAGATTGGGAATGAACGGGAACGGATGCGCCGGGTCGACGGACAGCGGCGTCAGCACCGGAAAAATCGTGTCGTCGAAATGCTTCTCCAGCCAGAGCCGGTCGTCGCGCCTCAGGTCGCCAGCGCCGACGATCTGGATGCGCTCCTCGCGCAATGCCTTGACGAGGGCGGCAAGAGACGCCTGCTGCTCGGCCTGCAAGGTCTCGACCTCGACGAGAATACGATCGAGCTGCTCCTGCGGCGTCAGACCATCCATCGAGCGCACGGTGATCTTTTCACGCACCTGGCCCGCAAGGCCTGCGACCCGGACCATGAAGAACTCGTCGAGATTGTCGGCCGATATCGACAGGAAGCGCACCCGCTCCAGAAGCGGATGGGCCGGATTCTGCGATTCTTCGAGGACCCGTCGATTGAACTGCAGCCAGGAGATTTCACGGTTGATGAAACGGTCGGCCGGCAGCTCAACCTCGTCGGGCCGAGGCGTGCGCGGTGCCTCGGGGGTCATCTCGGCTGGCGGCGTCTCCAGGATTGCCGCCGCTTCCAGGCTGGCCTCAAGGCCCGCGACGTCGGGCTGGACCGGCGCCGGTTCCTGGGCTGTGCGTTCAGCCAGCGAGACATCATGACCGCCACTTTTGCGCAGCTTTTCGGCACCCGGCGCGTGGCCAGCATGCTCGTCGCCGGCACCCGATTTCCGACCGCCGCCGGTTTTCGCACCAGCCTTGGACTTGGCGCCCGCCCCGCGAGAGGCTCCGCTGCCCGTCGTTTTCGAACCAGACCGCGCCCGTGGCGTCTGTTTTTCCCCGCCGGTGCTGCCCGCGTTCGGCGACACGGACTTTGCGGGTCCGGGCTGTTCCACGGCCGCATTGTTCTCGATCAAATCCTGGCTGGCCTTGGGCGACGCGGTATCCATGATCAATCCTCCGTGCCCGCCGGATAAGGCTCCGACACGACCGTTTGATGACGCATGCCCGGCGCCCCCCGGTCAAGCACCCGCTTCAAAAGACGCGGCCCGATCTTCTGCTTGCTGGCCAAGGCTTCCTTGTCGATCGCGGCCACCAGATGGCGCGCCGCATCGAGCGAGCGGTCCATGCGCAGGGTCAGATAGTCGATATCCTTCGGCGCGACATCGATCTGCCGATCGGCGAACAGCTTGGCGAGGACGCCGGCCAGCAGCGTGTCGTCTGGTTCCCCGAGTTCGGCAAGGGTCGCCGCGCCGAGCCGAGAGCGCAGATCCGCAAGCCCCAGCACCATCTCCTTCGGATGCGCACGCGCGGTCGCCAGGACCGTGCCGCCGCCGAGCCGTGCCGCGTTGAGGATAGCGAAGAGATCGTTCTCGGAGAGGTCGGACCGGTCGATGTCGTCGATGGCAATCCGGAAGCCGGTGGACTGAAGCATGGCCGCGAAATCCAGCGACTCGGCATCGACCCCGCCCGCTGCCTTCCGTGCGCCCGAAGCCTCGATCCAGGCGTTGAGCAGATGGCTCTTTCC
>JBBSUS010000124.1:0-6621 GCA_038234195.1 Hyphomicrobiales bacterium
CGATGCTGAAGAAGGAAGACGGCAAGAAAAGCTGATCGCACGCGGCAAAACCGCCGCGCTCGCGCTCATAGCCCAAACTGAAAAAGCCGAGCCCCACTACGGGGCTCGGCCTTTTGCTTGAGCAAATGGCAAAGACGTCATTGCTTCGAGCCCCCTCCGCAGATCCGAGGACCGCAAGGCCGCGCAGTCTTTCGAGGCGCTACAGCACCCTCATCGCCTGCAGGACAGCCGGCCCGATGATGACGGCGAACAGCACCGGCAAGAAAAAGATGATCATCGGAACGGTCAGCTTCGGCGGTAGGGAAGCGGCCTTCTTCTCGGCGAGGTTCATGCGGATGTCGCGATTTTCCTGGGACAGTGTCCTGAGCGCCGTGCCGAGCGGCGTACCGTAGCGCTCGGCCTGGATCAGTGCCGTGCAGACCGAGCGAACGCCATCGAGACCGGTTCGCGCAGCCAGATTGTCGTACGCGACCTTCCGATCGGGCAGATAGGACAGCTCGGCGCAGACCAGAATCAGTTCTTCAGCCAACGGGATCGACTGGATGCCGATCTCCTCGGCGACACGGCGGAAAGCGGCCTCGATCGAATTGCCGGATTCCACGCAGATGAGCATGAGATCAAGCGCATCCGGCCACGCGCGCGTGATCGACAGACGGCGCTTGGTGGCCCGGTTGTTGATGTAGACGATCGGCAGGTAGAAGCCGAAATAGCTCGCCGCGATGCAGACCAGGACACCGACCATCGGCGGTCGGCTGTCGAGGACGCCAAGCCCGTAGACATAAAACACCGCAACCAGCAGCATCACCAGCGGCATCGCCACACGTGCGAACAGGAAAAGCGTGAGAGGGCGTTGCCCCCTGAGTCCGGCGACCCGCAGCTTCGCGACGGTCTTGTCGTCGACCAGCGCCTTGCGCAGATTGAGCCGTTCGACGACGAGAGCGGCAAACCCCTTCTGCTCGGCCTGCCGCAAGCCGGCGCCTTTGCCACGATCACGGTCCGAGGCAAGCCGCGCCCGTTCGCGCGCCCGCAGTTCGTCGCGCTCGATAGCCACCGCCTTCATCCGGGTCTTGAGGCGATTGCCGCTCAACAACGGCATGGCGACGGTGACGATGGTCGTGAAGACGGCGGCCGCGATAACCCAACTCGCCACCACGGTGCCCGTCAGTCCGATCGAGTTGAAAAGCGCTTCCATGCCGGAACAGTCCTTGCAAGTTTCGTCGGCGGCGGACCGCCTGACCGCGCGGGTCGTCGTCAGAAATCGAAGTTGATCATCTTCTTCATGACGAAGATTCCGGTGGCCATCCAAAAGGCCGCAACGGCCAGGATCATGTTGCCGGCTGTCGTCGTGAACAGAACGGAAATATAGGCGGGAGAGCTGAAATAGACGAGCAAGGCGACGACGATCGGCAACGAACCGATAATGCCGCCGGAGGCTTTTGCCTCCATCGACATCGCCTGGATCTTGGCCTTCATCTTCTTGCGATCCCGCAGGACGCGTGACAGATTTCCGAGCGCCTCGGAAAGATTGCCGCCAGCCTGGGCCTGGATGCCGATGACGATCGCGAAGAAATTGGTCTCGGGCGTTGGAACGTTGCGATAAAGCCGTTCGACGGCCTCGGAGATCGGGATACCCATCTGCTGGGTCTCGATGATCTTCACGAACTCGCCGCGAACCGGTTCGAGCGTCTCCGTCGAGACCATTCTGAGCGTGTCGCCGAGCGGCAAGCCCGACTTGATGCCGCGCACGATCAGGTCGACCGCGTTCGGAAACTCGTCGGTGAACTTCAACAGCCGCCGCTTGCGCGCCCGAGCCAGAACAAAGCGCGGCAGGCCAAATCCTGCGACGATACCGACACCCAGGCTGCTGATCAGCGACAGTCCGAAGATCAGCGCCATCAACAAGCCGACCCCGCCAAGGCCCGCGCTGACCAGGTAGAATTTACGCACGGGGATCGTCCAGCCGGCCTGCTCGATGGCGCGTAGCAACGGCACCTTGCCGGAATGCTTGCCGCGGGCTTTCTGTCGCGTCTCCAGATCCTTCAGCGAGGTCTGGATGGTCTTGCGCCGTTTGCTCTGCTCGTTCAGCCGTTCACGCGCCTGCTTGATCGAGGCCCTGTCGCCTTCGCCGCGGGTGTACTGGACCCGACGCTGTTCGACGGATTTTTCGGTCGCGATCTTCGGCTGCAAAAAGGCGTAGGCGAGCCCCGCGGCCGCGACCGTTGACAACAGGATGAAGAGAAGACCGCCGGGCGAGGTCAACATCAGTAGGCCTTTTCGGCTTCGGCGAGATTGCTGGCGTCGATGGCCGCAGCCAGCCTCTTCTCTTCGCCGTAGTAGCGGGCCCGCTCCCAGAAAGCGGGACGTCCGATGCCGGTCGAGCGATGGCGACCGATGATGCGCCCATGCGCGTCTTCGCCGTTCATCTCGTAGACGAAGAGGTCCTGGGTGGTGATGACGTCACCCTCCATGCCCAGCACTTCGGTGATGTGGGTGATGCGGCGCGAGCCGTCGCGAAGACGCGCCGCCTGGATGATCACGTCGATCGAACCGACCATGATCTCCTTGACGGTACGCGACGGCAGCGAGAACCCGCCCATCGCGATCATCGCCTCGATGCGGTTGAGACATTCGCGCGGCGAATTGGAGTGGATGGTGCCCATCGAGCCGTCATGGCCGGTGTTCATTGCCTGCAGGAGGTCGAACGCCTCCGGTCCGCGCACCTCGCCGACGATGATCCGCTCCGGGCGCATGCGCAGGCAGTTCTTGACGAGGTCGCGCATGGTGATCTCGCCCTCGCCCTCGATGTTGGGCGGGCGGGTTTCGAGCCGCACCACATGGGGCTGCTGCAATTGCAGCTCGGCCGAGTCCTCGCAGGTGACGATGCGTTCGTCGAGATCGATGTAACGGGTCAGGCAGTTCAGCAGGGTCGTCTTGCCCGAGCCCGTACCGCCCGAGATGACGACGTTGCAACGCACCCGTCCGATGATCTCCAGGATGGCCGCACCCTCCGGCGTGATGGCGCCGAACTTGACCAGCTGATCGAGAGTCAGCTTGTCCTTCTTGAACTTTCGAATGGTCAGGGCGGCGCCGTCGATGGCGAGCGGTGGCGCGATGACGTTGACGCGCGAGCCGTCCGGCAGGCGCGCGTCGCAGATCGGTGATGTCTCGTCGACACGCCGGCCGACCTGGCTGACGATGCGCTGGCAGATGTTCAGAAGCTGCTGGTTGTCGCGAAAGCGGATATTGGTCTCGATGACCTTGCCATTGACCTCGATGAAGGTCTGGCGCGCGCCGTTGACCATGATGTCGGCGATGTCGTCGCGGGCCAGCAGCGGCTCCAGCGGTCCATAGCCGAGGACGTCGTTGCAGATGTCGGCGAGCAGGTCTTCCTGCTCGGCGATCGACATGGCGAAGCTCTTGATCGCGATGATGTCGTTGACGATGTCGCGGATTTCCTCGCGCGCCGCCTCGTTGTCGAGCTTGGCGAGCTGCGACAGGTCGATGGTGTCGATCAGCGCGGCGAAGACCTGCCCTTTGCGCGAATAATAGTCTTCGCTGCGGCCAGCGGCAGGCCGCTCGGGCGCCGGCGGCTCGACGCGCGTCGGAGCCTGCGGCGCGATCGGCTTGTTGACGGCTGTGGGTCGGCCAGATTCGGGTCGCTGTTCGGACGATGGGGCGGACTTGGCGGGCTTGGCCAAGGTCGCGGTACCCCCGAAGGCTGACGTCTCGTTTCCACGCTTTCCGAACATCGATGGTCGCTCCATGATCGCAGATGGCTTGTCGGGATGGTCCCGATCCTCGCCCTGCGACCGCTTGATTCACGAGTATGGGTCGACTGCTGCGGGTTGCCCTGCCCGCATCACCCGACCGGTCAGGCGGACTTGCGGCGAAGCCGATCGAACAGACCGGACTTCTTCACCTTTTTTGGTTCGGCGCGCCCGGTCAGGATGTGGGCGATCTGCCGGAACGATTCGACGGCGGGATGCTTTGCGTCCAATTCGCCCAGCATTTGGCCGTTGTTGGCCGCGTCGCCGAAAACCTGCGGATCGAACGCGATCTGGGCGATCGGCTCGAGCCCGAGCGGCTCGCAGAATTCGGCCACCGAGATCTCCGGGCGCTTCGGTACCGCCAGCTGGTTGAGGATCAGATACGGCTTGGGATCGTTCGGCCGCAGCTTCGCCAAAAGGTCGACGAAGTTCTTGGCGTTGCGCAGGTTGGCCAGATCCGGCGTGGCGGTGATCACGACGCTGTCGGCGCCGGCCAGGACGGTGCGGGTCCAGTCGTTCCAGCCGTGCGGCACGTCGAGCGCGACGATGGGGCTCCCGCGCTTGGCGGTCTCGATCAGCGCCGTAAAGGCGTCGGAGCTGAAATCATAGGTGCGGTCGAGCACCGACGGAGCTGCCAGGAGCGAAAGGTGATCGGCGCATTTCGACAACAGGCGATCGAGCATGGTGTCGTCCATGCGCTCGGCCGAGAAGACCGCCTCGGCGATGCCCTGTGTCGGATCCCGGTCGAAATTGATGTTCGCTGTGCCGAACGGCAGGTCCAGATCGGCGATCACGACGTCACTGGTGAACAGCCGCGAGATCGTCCAGCCGACATTGTGCGCGATCGTCGAGGACCCGACGCCACCCTTGGCGCCGATGAAGGCGATGTCGCGGCCGATCGGGGCCGCATCGGGGGCGGTGAACAGTCCCGAAACCATCGCCATCACGTCGGCCAGCGAGATCGGAGCGACGAGATATTCGGAGATGCCGCGACGGATCATCTCGCGATAGAGCGCCACGTCGTTGTTGTGACCGATGACGACGACCTTGGAACCTGGGTCGCACAGGTCTGCCAGCGATTCCAGCGATTCCAGCAGTTCGTCAGGCCCAAGGCGCGACTCGAGGATGACCAGATTGGGCGTCGGCGCACTGGAGAAGTGCTCACTCGCGGCACGAACGCCACCCATGTGGACCCGCAGATTGGCCTTGGCCATTCGGCGATCCTTGCCCGCACGCTCGATCGGATCGGCAACGCCTTCGGTCTCGCAAAAGGCCTGGATGGAAATGCGCGGAATCGGCGCGAAGCTGGCGAGATGCAGGCTTTCTGCGCTCATGGCTTCGGGAACGCTCGGTGTTAGATGGTCCATTTCAATCTCCGCCGTCACGATCAATAGGACGCTATGTTCGACTGGGTGCCGGCCGAAGTGGTCGTCTGGCCTCGACGATAATTGTCGATCACCGTGGTGCGTCGCTGCGCATCGATCGTATCCATGCCGCGCGGCGACAACAGATCGCGCGGATCGGCAATCTGCGCGGCCAGGTTCTGCTGGTTGGCGCAGCCGAAGTTGAAGTAGTTCTTGTTCTCGGATGTTTCGGTCAGATCCTCCGGCCAGCGGCCGCAGGGTCCGGTCTTGGCGACGAGCGCCGCATAGGACAGGCGGATCGGCACCGGGCCGGTCGAGCCGACCGCCGAATAGGGCTGGACGAAAATGTGATTGCGGTCGACGCCGCGCTTGCGAAGGGCCTCCACGATACCGCCCGAGACCCGGCTCGCGGCAAACTCGTTGGTCGAGCCGGACGGCAGCTGCACCTGGATTGAATCGGCGCCGGAGGCACGGAAACGGTCGGCAAAGTCCTCGACACGACCCTTGTCCGCGAAGGCGAGCTTCGCGTCGGAGGCAACGACCGGCAGGTCGATCGCCACGAGATTTTCCGAGACCACGATCGGATGCCGGGTGCGATAGTCGTCAGGGATCGAGCCGACCTCGACGTTGTGGACGTTGGCGCAACCGCTGGCCGAAAGAACCAGGATCAGCGGCAGGATCGCCTTGAGTGTCGAGCGGCCTGATTTGGCATGGCTCATCATGTCGAACCGGTGTTGCACGGCGGATCTCCCCGAACCGATCATTTGTAGATGAAGCCGACGACGCCGTGATATCGGCCGGGCGGCAGTTTGGTTTCCATGTGGCCGTAGACGCGGTTGACCCGGCCGAGGAAGTTGGCGGCGCCGTCGCTCGACAAAGCCAAGCCGTCGTCGGGCCGCGCAAGGGCCTCGCGGGCAACAGGTCGCACGAGATACGGGGTCACGATGATGACGAGTTCGGTCTCGTAATGCTGAAAGTCGCGGCTGCGAAACAACGTGCCGAGCACGGGAATCTTCGACAGGCCGGGGAAACCGGACATCACCTGACGCGATTCATCGCGTACGAGGCCGGCGATGACGAGCGATCCGCCGGAAGGCAGTTCGACCGTGGTGTCGGCCACACGCTTGCGTATGCCAATGACGTTGATGCCCGGCGTGACATTTGCGGGAACGGTAAACGGCGATTCGAAAGTCGGTTCGGAAACGCTCGTGTTGATCTTGAGGCTGATACGCCCCGGCGACAGCACAACGGGGGTAAAGTCGAGGCCGATGCCGTATTCGACCTGGCGGCTCTGGTATTCGACCGAAGACGGAGTGTCATCATAGCCGATGATAGCGCCGAGAGCGCTCAGGATTGGCGTTCGCTTCGCGGGTGTCTCAGACTTGCCCGACGCGATATTGAACTCGCCGCCGACCTTGAAGCTCGCCTTTTCGCCAGATATCGCTGTCAGGCTCGGCTCGGCTAGTGTGCGCATCACGCCGGCCTGCTCC
>JBBSUS010000125.1:0-6619 GCA_038234195.1 Hyphomicrobiales bacterium
CCACCACGACGACGACGGCGATCAGCGCCCATGTCAGGCTTTCGTCGCCGCCGGGTCCCAGATGTTGGGCCTCGACGAGCGCAGCGGCGATGAGTGCCGTCAGACCCGCGCGAAAACTGGTGATCACGTTCGCCAGACCAAGCCGACGATGCGGATGAGCATGCAACCCGCAGATCGCGACGGCGGAAACAGCGGCATAGACGCAAAGGGCGATGATGACGAAGCGCCAGTCCGAGCCGCCCAGCTTGGCCGCTGCGCGTGCGGCGATCGCAAGCCCGACTGTGATGGAAAGGAATACCACGAACGCTTCCAGGAGAAGCGGGCGAAAAGCGATTCGAATAGGGCCCAGAACGAATTTGCGCGCGATCGCGCTGGAGCCGAATCCGACCTCGCTCATCTCGTGACCAGAGTGGAGGCAATGGCGGCAACGTCGAGCCTGTGTCCCGCGCGCTGGGCCTTCGTCGTCAGGTACCCCCGATTGTCCTTGGTCACCTCTCCCAAGACCGGCGTGCGGCGCGTGACCACGATGCCCGCATTCTCGAGAAACGCCACCTTGGACGGATTGTTCGTCAGCAGTTCCACTTGCGTCACGCCGAGCCCTTCGAGCATCGCGATGGCAGCGTCGTAGCGCCGGGGATCGGGTCCGAAACCGAGAGCAGCATCCGCGTCGATCGTGTCGAGCCCCAGCGACTGGTAGCCGTAGGCTCTCATCTTGGCACCAATGCCTGTCCCGCGCCCTTCCTGATCGAGGTAAAGGAGCACACCTCCGCCCCGCGAGGCGATCATCCGGAGCGCCCCGCGCAACTGATCGCCGCAATCGCATTTGAGAGAGCCGAAGAGATCGCCGGTCAGGCACGAGGAATGAATCCGCGTCGGAACCGGACCTGGATAATTCGGATCCCCGACGACGATCGCGAGCTGGTCGCGCTGCGACAGACCCCCGCGGAAGACCACGAACTCCGCCTTCAACATGTCGCGCAGCGGAACCAGGGTGCGTGCGACGACTTCATATCGCGTCTCGGCCTCGGCCGCGATCTTCATGTCGTCCTGCGTGATTTGTGCAATCCCCGCAAACGCTCCTCCATCTGGATCGACCTCGGCAACGACCAACGCCGGTAGCAGGAGCGCCAGCCTGGACATCAGCGTCAGATGAGCAAGCTGGGCGGGCGCGTCGGACCAGATCTCAGGCTTCCCGACATCCAGGCGGTATCCCAGATCGCAGGCGCGCTCGAAGGCCACGCCGCGGAGCGGAACGAGAGCCCCCGTCGACGATGCCAACTGAAGTGCCTTCGCCCGCTCGGGCGTCAGAAAAATCGAATGGGTCCCGCCCGTCACGTCGGCGAAGCGATCGTACCCCGCCGGGCTTGTCGCATCCAGCGCCATGACCGCGAAGCTGCGATCTGAGCGAAACACGATGGGACGCCCATAACGCAGTTCGGCGGCGGCTATCTCACAGGAACTACGCGCCACATCGAATGGTTCAAGGAAGGTCTTTGGTGCCCTGTCCACGGCCGCGACGGTCTTCAACATCGATGCATTCCGGTATTCGTTAATCTGGCAACCTGAGTTAAAAACTAGGAACCGCATCGCGCTTTGCCAATTCCTGGTGCTGCGACACTTGTGCGCAAGACGCGACGGATCGACTCGTTCGCTCTATTTGCAAAACTCAGACCCCTCTGTCGCTCCACGGTTCGAAAAGTTCTACGCCTTGCATGATCGTCCGTCCTACCGTGCCCTGTGGCTCGAATCCGAACATCGCTCCTCGCTACGCGACGGTCTTCTATCGGCGCCATCCGAAGGCGAAGCCGTCGTTTCAGCTCGATTCGGAGCGGTCAGCCGTGGCACCGAATCTCTCGTCGCCGCGGGGCGCGTCCCGCAAAGCGAGTGGGGTCGGATGCGGGCGCCTTTCCAGGATGGCGATTTTCCCTTCCCGGTCAAATACGGTTACGCGGTGGCAGGAATCGTGGAACGCGGACCTGATGGCTGGGCGGGGCGGTCGGTTTTTTGCCTCCACCCGCACCAAAGCCGGTTTACCGTCCCTGTCGATGCGCTTCGTCCCGTGCCCGACGGTGTGCCCCTCGAGCGTTCCGTGCTGGCCGCCAACATGGAGACAGCCCTCAACATCGTATGGGATGCCGGGATACAGCCGGGTGATCGGGTCGCGATCGTCGGCGCCGGTGTGGTAGGGCTGCTCGCAGGCTTCCTGGCCGCGTCGATCATCGGCACGCAGACGATCCTGATCGACATCGACGAGCGGCGTGTGGCACCGGCAACGCAGCTGGGTCTTCGTCTCGTCACACCTCAGGATGCCCCGTTGGACTGCGATGTCGTCATTCACGCGTCCGGCTCGCCGGAGGGCCTCGCCGTCGCGCTGGCCTGCGCGGGTTTTGAGACAAGGCTCGTCGAGGCGAGCTGGTACGGGGATCGCGAGATCGCAGTGCCGCTCGGACAGGCCTTTCACTCGCAAAGGCTCACGCTCGTCAGCAGCCAGGTCGGTCATGTTCCTGTCGCCAGGCGGGCGCGCTGGAGTCGCTCGCGTCGGCTCGATCTCGCCCTCTCGCTTCTCGTCGACGCAAGGCTCGACGCGCTCTTTTCGGGGGAGACCGCCTTCGCGGACCTGCCCCGGGTCTACGAAAACATTCTCTGCGATCGGGAGACCCTCTGTCATCGCATCCGCTACTGAAAGGGCCGCCCGCACCATGTTTGCAGTCGAAGTCACCGATCACATCATGATCGCCCATTCGCTTCCCCGTCCGGTCTTCGGCCCGGCGCAAGGGATGCATGGCGCCACCTTCACCGTCGACGCGGCCTTCTTCACCGACGATCTCGACGAGGATGGGCTCGGCGTCGACATGGGGGCGGCCATCGAAATTCTGGCCGAGGTGCTCAAGCCCCTGAACTACGGCAATCTCGACGAGCTGCCGCAGTTCGCCGGCAAGGTGACGACGACGGAGTTTCTGGCCCGCCATATCTTTTCCGCGATCGCCGAGGCAATCGCCGCCGGCCGCATGGGTGAAGCCGGCAAGCGGGTCGAACGCCTGCGGGTCCGCCTGCACGAGTCCCATGTCGCGCGCGCCTGGTACGAGGCCGCACTTTGAAGCGAACGCTCGTCTTCGCGATCCCCGGCGATCTGCAGACACGGACTGGTGGCTATGCGTACGACAGGCGCATGATCAGCGAGCTTGCAGCGCTCGGCTGGTTCGTCGAGCATCTGGAACTGCCGGCCGCCTTTCCCACTCCTGGCGCGGCCGATCTTGCTCAAACCGGCCGGCTTCTGGCCCAAATCGGCGATGGCGCTTTGGTGATCGTCGACGGCCTTGCATTTTCGGCGGCTCCGGCGATCTTCAAGCACGAAGCCGAGCGCCTTTGCTTCGTTGCGCTTATCCATCATCCGTTGTCGCTCGAGACCGGACTGTCCCGCGAAACGGTGGACGCCTTCCAAGCCGCCGAGACCCGTGCACTGACGCTCGCCCGGGCTGTCGTCGTGACGAGCGCCGAGACCGGGCTGGAACTCGAAGCCTCGTTCGGCGTGACGCCGACGCGCATTACGGTCGCACTGCCGGGAACCGATCGCGTCGCGCGAGCCCAGGCGGCTGGTGACCCGCCGACGATCCTGGCTGTCGGGACCCTGGTGCCGCGCAAGGGCCATGACGTTCTGATCGAAGCACTGGCCGGCATCCGCGACCTCAAATGGCGGTGCCGGATCGTCGGCGATCCATCGCGTGATCCAGGCCACGCTTCCCACCTTGTCCAGATGATCGACGACGCCTGCCTTGCGGACCGCATCGAACTGCTCGGCGGTGTCGAGGATATTAGTGAAGAATTCGCGGGCGCCGATGTTTTCGCGCTGGCCACCCACTACGAGGGATACGGCATGGTATTCGCTGAGGCGCTCGCGCACGGGCTGCCGATCGTCGGCACGCGCGCCGGAGCCGTTTCGGGGGTCGTGCCGAGCGAGGCCGGCCTGCTTGTGGAGCCGAACGACGCACCAGCGCTTACCGGCGCTCTGAGGGCTCTCGTCACGAGCGCTGTCTTGCGCAGGCGATGTGCCGAAGGCGCATGGAACGCGGGACAGCGTCTTCCGACCTGGCAGGCCTCGGCACGACGCATCGACGACACGCTTCGCCGGCTTGCCGCATGAGCGGGTTCGAAGCCGACTGGCTCACGCTTCGCGAGCCTGCCGATCGCCTGGCGCGGGACCGGCAACTCCTGGCCGCCGCTGCGGCACATGTTTCGGCAAGGCGAGGGGCGGTGATCGATCTGGGCTGCGGTACCGGTTCGACGTTCCGGGCACTCGACCCGCTTCTTGAGGCCGAGAACCGGTGGGTCTTCGTCGATGACGATCAAACGCTTCTCGACCGAGCGAGAGAGCTTCAGCCGCCTGCCGCGCGCAAGCGCATCCTGCTGCATCCGGCCGATCTTGCCTCTCTCGATGACGCGCTTTTCGCCGATGCCGCGCTGGTCACAGCTTCCGCCCTCTTCGATCTTGTCTCTGCACGTTTCATCGAGGAATTCGCCGGGCGAATGCGCGCCCGCAGCCTCGCCGTCTACGCCGCGCTCACCGTGGACGGGCGGGTCGTCTGGGAGAGACCGCATCCGCTCGACGACGAGATCGCGAAAGCGTTTTCCGAAGACCAGCGGCGGGACAAGGGCTTCGGCCCCGGGCTGGGCGGCGATGCCGCATTGGCCCTCGAAAGTGCGTTTCATGCAATCGGCTATGAGGTGCGGTCCGCAAGCAGCGATTGGCATCTGGCATCCGGCAATCTCGTCCTGCAGGACGTCTTCCACGCCGGTTTCGCCGCGCCGGCGCGGTCGATGCTGAACGACGAGGACATCGCCGGTTGGCTCCATCACCGCGCCGAGGCCGCTCGTGCCGGCGCACGCGTCCGCATCGGGCATCGCGACATGCTGGCGCTGCCTCATGCCTAGTGGGGAGGTCGGCAGGGGTTCGGCTGTTCCTCGCGCCCAACCTCATGATGCGGGACGGCCCCTGCGACGTGCGGTGGAAAAAGCATCCGTTTCGTCCGTCCCCGCGAAGGTGTGCGGATATTCATGTGGCTCGGGGCCGACACGTTGGGTCTATGGCGGAAATCGTGGAGCGGATCTGGGATGACCGCTTGTCGTCCGACGCTGTCTGACGACTGACGCACGTCGACACGCTGTTTGTCGCCGACCTGTCGGTCGATATCCTGCGGGAAACGATCGCGGCGTCGCTCTCCGGCCTGACACTCGTCCTCATTGCGCCCCGGGTCGTGGAATGCGTCGTCCCAAGGCGGGTGTGCCCTTGCGGCTGCGAGGTTTGCCCAACTGCGCGGTGCGCGGCCATACGGCACGACGTCTTTTAAAATCGCACATCAGGATCTCGACGGAAGAGGTCGGGAAGGATGGTGAGCGCTGGAGTTTAAAGTTGACTATTATTTTCAAGTGATATTATTTCATTGCGATGGCGGTGCTTTCGGCAGGCCCTGCGGACGAGGCGAGGCGCATGCCGGAACCCGCCGATATCCCGGACTTGCCGGACACCGACGCTCTGACGACTGCGCCTTAACAACGAACGGCACACCATGAATCATCTTCGCTCCGGCAGGTCGTTTCTGCTTTCGTGCGGCATCGGTCTGAAAACGCGCGGCGGCTTCGCACCTCGCCACCCGGTTCGCATGCGTCTCGGTACCGGTTTCGCCTTTGCGCTTCTCGCGGTGGTCTCGCTTCAGGGTGCAGGGAAGGGACTGGCGCAGGATGCCGTTTCCACCAAACCTCGCTTGGAAGCCCCTTCTTCTCCGAGATCCGTGGGCGATGACGCCAGCAACCGTCGATCCGACGAACCGGCCGATGAAACCGTCACTTCAATCTCCCCAGCCCCAGCCCCAGCGAGAGCGGCAGCAACGCAGCCTCCGGCGAGGCAAGGCCAGCCCGCGGGTCCCGAATCCGCATCCAGCGATGCCGTCCTGCCCGCTGCAATATCGGACGCCTTGAGTTCAGCGTCGCCAGTCACCGAGGATAATTTTGCCGGGGCGCCCATTTCGACGAACGTCGCCGGGGCTTTTCCGCTCCGTGTGGCGAACGTGGCGGATGCAGAACGCAACGCGGCCTTGCCGCACGATCTGTCGCCGAAGGGGATGTTTCTGGCCGCGGACTGGGTGGTCAAGGCGGTGATGCTCGGGCTGGCCTTCGCGTCGCTGGCCACCTGGACGATCCTTGTCGCCAAGGGCTTGGAGATTGCCGTTGCCAAGCGGCGAGCCAAAATCGGCGTGAAGCGTCTCGCACGCGCGGAAAATCTGAGCGATGCGCTCGCGCCTGGCAGGCGTCGCTGGCGCGGGCCCGTGGCGATGCTTGCGGTCAGCGCCGATGCGGAACGCGCACGCTCCGACGACCTGTCCGTCGAGGGCATCAAGGAACGGGTCTCGGTCGCGCTGTCGCGCATCGAGGCAGGCGCCGGCCGTTCGATCTCTCGCGGCACAGGCCTCCTTGCCACCATCGGCTCGACCGCGCCCTTCGTCGGTCTGTTCGGGACGGTCTGGGGCATCATGAACGCGTTTATCGGCATCAGCCGGGCCAACACGACCAACCTCGCCGTCGTCGCGCCCGGCATCGCCGAGGCGCTGCTCGCGACCGCCATCGG
>JBBSUS010000126.1:0-6577 GCA_038234195.1 Hyphomicrobiales bacterium
CGGCGCGGGCGTATTCTTCTGGCAGCAGTTCCTCGTCGGCCAACGCGATGATCAGCGCCCGCCGGTCCCTGCGGCGCTCGGCGAGATCGCGCTCGGTGGCTTCGGCGTTCTGGGTCCCGGTTTCCTGGCGCAGCTTGATGTCAGAACTTTGCCACCAGCCGGCAAGCGTCGCCAGATCGTGGGTCGAGACGCAGGCGAGCGATTTTGCCGGATAGGTCGATGGCGGCAGGAACGCGGTGCCGCCATGCCGCTCGAAATACAGGACACGGTAGGACAGCACGTTGGCGGCCTCCATCGTGTGACGAAAGCCGGGCGGCACGGTGCCAAGGTCCTCGCCGATGACGAGGCACTGATTGGCGTTGGAGGCATCGGCCACGGTGTCGATCATCGCGCCGAGCGGATAGCGCATGTAGCCGCCGCCGGCGGAACTGGAGCCTTCGGAAATCCACCAGAGCCTTGCGAGACCCATTGCGTGGTCGATGCGCACGGCACCGGCGTTGCGGGTGAGCGCGGCGAAAGCCTCGCGCAGCGGCTTGTACTCACGTTCCGCCAGCACTTTCGGGGACAGCGGCGCAAGGCCCCAGTCCTGACCCTGGCTGTTGAACATGTCGGGCGGAGAGCCGACGCGGGCTGCACCGACCGTCAGCGACGGGTCAGCCCAGGTCTCGGCCCCATCCGGGGCGACGCCGACGGCGAGATCGAGATAGAGGCCGATGGCCATGCCCTTGCCGCCCTTGGCGTTCGTCGTGCCGGTCTTGGCCGCGGCCTGGGCGGCAGCGAGTTGCTCTTCGGCCTCGAACTGCAACCAGGCGTGGAAGGAGACGCGATCTGCGTTTGCGGCTGCAAACTCGGCGACCTCGGCGCTGGCGTGGTCCTTCAGCGCGTCCGGCCAGTTGTGCCAGCCGGCATGGCGTCCCGCGGCAACCTCGGCCTCCGAGAGCGCCTCGAACAGCGCAAACCGCTCGAGCGCCTCGCCGCCTTCCGATCGGAAACGCTCGAACGCCTGACTGTCGCGCATCGCATCGGAGCGTCCGGCGAAAACGTCGCGGAGCAACCGCATCTTCAGACGACCGACCGCCGGATAGTCGACAAGATGGCCGTCCAGACCTTCGAAAAGCGCCGGCTGGGCAGACTTAACCCCTGCGATCGCTTCGGGTCCGCCTTCCAGTTCGTCGATGGCGAGGTAGAGCGGGTTAAGGAAGCGTCGGCTCGACGGCGAATCGGGGCTGAAACGACCGGGATCGGCGGAAAACAGAGCGTGCAATGGATTGACGCCGATAAAGGCCGCGCCCCCGCCGCCGGCAATCTTCGCCAGTGCCGCAAGATCGGCGAAGTCGCCGATACCCAGATTGCGCTTCGACCTCAGACTGTAGAGTTGGCAGGCCACCCCCCAGAGCCGCTCTCCCGCAACCGATTTCGGCAGCGCGCAGGCCTTCGACGGGTGATCCAGCGACTCGTCGAAGGCGCCGGACTGACCGCCCTCCGGATCGACCCCGAGCACTTGCAAAAGGCGCGTCTTGGCCGCGTCGGTGATCACCACACGCTCGCCGAGTTCGGAAATGTAGGCGAGCTGGATGCCGTGGCTCTCGGCCAGGTGGTCGAGCGCTTCGCTCATTGCGATGTCCTCATGGTCATGCGGGTGGTGGTCATGGTCGGGCACACGCGGATTTCAGTGCCAGGCGACGCGGTGGCGTTCACTTGGCCGATGCCGCCGGGCCTTCGGGCTTGGCTATGGCGATCATCGGTTGCTCCTCCAGCCGGAACACAGCGGACGGGCCCGGCAGGAAGCCGTTGCGCAAGCTTTCGTCGGCGCCCTTGGGATGGGCGTGCACAAGAGTGCCGCAATCGAGATCACCCCTCATGACTCCCTCGGGAATATTCCAGGGTTCATCGTCGAGATTGGCAAAGAGATGCAGATGAGCGCCGCCTTTCAGCTTCCAGGCCACGACGAAGGCCTTGGAGTTGTCGGACACGACATAGGCGCCGCAATGAGGCGGAATATCCTGCAGCAGCGGCACGATCACGTCGCGGCGCTTGGCCAGCAGCCGGCGGTTCATCACAAGGCGCCTTGCGTATGTCGGGCGCGAGCGCATCGACCAATCCAGCTTGGAGTCGCGAAAGGTTGTTTCGGCGTTCGGGTCGGGGATCAGCTCGCGCGCGTCGTCGTCGTGAAAGGCGGCGAAATGCTTGAACTCGGCCCGGCGCCCCTTGCGCACCGCATTGCCGAGTTCGCCATCGAAATCGGTGAAGAAACAGAATGGATGGGTGTCGCCGTATTCCTCGCCCATGAACATCAGCGGAATCTGCGGCGATAAAAGCAAAATGGCCTGCAGGCACTCGACCGAACGGCGCGAGGCGAGATCGGTGAGCCGGTCGCCGAAGGCGCGATTGCCGATCTGGTCGTGGTTCTGGATGAAGTTGACGAACGCGGTCGGCGGCAGATGCCCCGATTCGTGGCCGATCTCCCTGTCGCGGTGCTTGGACCGCTGACCCTGGAAAACGAAACCCGTGGCAAGCGACTTCGCCATCTGCGCGACGCTCTGGCGCACGTAATCGCGGTAGTAGCTCTCTTCCTCGTGGGTCGCGAGCACATGGGCGCAGTGGTGGAAGTCATCGTTCCACTCGGCCGACACCAAAGGCGGCTCGCCGTTTTCGTCGCGCTCCACGTGCCAGGTGATGTTGCGGTCGTCCTCGGTGGTCAGATGCACATGACGGTCCGGAAAGGCTGCGCGCACGCGGGTCGCCAGTTCCTTGACCAGAGGTGTTTCGGTGGTGTCCTCGATGGAATCGATCGCATCGAGACGCAGTCCGTCGATGCGGTATTCTTCCAGCCAATAAAGCGCGTTTTCGATCATGAAATCGCGCACCGGCACCTCTTCATAGGCGATCGCCGGCCCCCACGGCGTGTGGCTTTCCTCGTGAAAGAACTCCGGGGCATAGGACCCGATGTAATTCCCGGTGGGGCCGAAATGATTGTACACCACGTCGAGGAAGACCATCAGCCCGCGCTCATGGGCTGCGTCCACCAGTCGCTTCAGCCCCTCGACACCGCCATAGGCCTCGTGCGGGCAATAGAGCAGGACGCCGTCATAGCCCCAGCCCCTGCGTCCGCCGAACTGGGCGACAGGCATCAGCTCGACCGCGGTAATGCCGAGTTCTCGAAGATAGTCGAGCTTTTCGATGATGCCGTCGAAAGTGCCGTCCGGCGAAAACGTGCCGGTGTGCAACTCGTAGAAGACCGTCTCCCGCCAGGGCCTTCCCTTCCAGTCGGCGCTCGACCATTCGAAGGCCTCCGGGTCGACGAGTTTCGACAGGCCATGAACGTCGCTCATCTGGGCGCGCGCCGCCGGATCCGGCACAACGGCGCCGCCATCGATGCGGAAACCATAGCCCGAGCCGACGGCGACCTTGTCGGTCGACAGGTGCCACCAACCGCCCTCTTCGCGGGTCATGGTCGCGAACGCATCCTCGCCGCCATCACTGCCATCGGCCGGGCCGATCGCGAGATCGACACTGCCGGCGCCGGGCGCCCAGAGGCGGAATTCTGTCACTTCGCCTTTGCGGCGAGTGCCCCAGGCGGTCTCGAAAGCGAATGTGTTGCCGGCGATCATGTCCATCCGTTTCACCTTAATCCTTGGCGCCCGCGGAAACGGCTCTTCAGGCATCGGGTCACCCGGACCGCCCGCCTTCGCATCTGCGCTCTATTACAAGCGGCCACCCATCGCTTTTTCAGCGGGCAGAGCCTGTCAAATCATTCGGAGAAAAGGCAAAGCCGACCGCCGGCGTCTCGCCGTCGCA
Source organism: Hyphomicrobiales bacterium (assembly GCA_038234195.1). Taxonomy (GTDB): domain Bacteria; phylum Pseudomonadota; class Alphaproteobacteria; order Rhizobiales; family Rhizobiaceae; genus Aurantimonas. Next base: position 3,799 of record JBBSUS010000126.1, read on the forward strand.
GCTTCCAACCGTTCACCGTCCCATTCGGTTAAGTGGAGCAGACGCACAACGTTCCAGCCTTTGGCCGTGCAGAATTTTATGTCGTGGCACCCGAACGCTCCAAAGCACCGGGTGCTCGCAAGAACCCGCGTCCGGATCGTCGCCACCCGTCAAGGACGACGGCGATGGGGCACCGGCAGGGTGTTCTGAGGCGGATGCTCAGGCCGCGGCGGTATGGCCGGGCGCCTTTGCGTGGCCAACGCGGCCATGCACCAGATCATGGATGAAGCCGAGCTTGGCGATCACGGTCGGGCTGATCACGAAGGGATAGGTATCCTGATGGCCCATGGAGCGACTGAACGAGTTCAGCGCGGCCGAAAGGGCCAGCCAGGCGTTCGCGATCTGCTCGGTGGTGGTCGCGTCGGCAAAGACGTCGAAGTCGATCTTCGTCGTCAAGAGACCGCTTTCCGGAAGCTTGGGATCGACCGAAACACCCCAGCTGTGGCCGGTCTCCAGCGTCGCGACGATGTGAAAATAATGCGCCCAGGTCTCGGCGAAGTCTTCCCACGCGTGAGAACCGGCATAGGACGAGACATAGCTTTCCTGCCAGTTCAGCTTCGGGCCATCCTTGTAGTGAGCCTGCAGCGCCTCGCCGTAGTCCTGGCTGTCGTCACCGAAGATCACGCGGCATTCCTCCAATGCGCCGCCGTCGCGCACCAGCCGGTCCCAATACCAGTGGCCGACCTCGTGCCGGAAATGGCCGAGCAGCGTGCGATAGGGCTCGCCCATCGAGGTGCGGCGCTTTTCCCGTTCGGCATCGTCGGCCTCCGCGAGGGCAATGGTAATGAGGCCGAGATCGTGGCCGGTCATCACCTTTTCCTTCGAGGCCGGATCATTCGAAAGGAATTCGAACCCCAGCCCTTCGGGAATCTCATCGCGGGTCAGCAGCGGCAGGTTCAGGCGCATCGCCGTATAGATCATCCGGTGCTTGGCGTTCTCCATCTTCTGCCACAGCGCCATCTTCTCCGCGTCGGTCACATCCGGCACGACGAGATTGTGGCGGCAGGCCTGACACAGGTGATCGGTGCTTTCGCCCGGGATCAACCAATTGCAGACGCCGTGATGGTAGTTGTCGCAGTATTTCCACGATGCGCCGTCGGCGTTCGTGCCAGCCGACACCCAGATTCCGTCATTGGCCTCGAGCGCGACCATCTTGTTGGTCTGCGGCTCGTAGCCAAGGGCATGGTTGCAGCGCTCGCAGACGACGTTGTCGAAGAACACCACATGGGAACAGGAGGGGCAGGAGAACAGTTTCATTTCGTCAGACCTTTGCGGCGCCCGGCGCCGAATGGGAATTCGTGCCCGTAATGCGGTTGCTGCACTGCGGTTCCGACGTGGCGGGGCAGCTTGTGAAATAATTGACGAGCGCAACGTTTACGCATCGGCACGCCTTGGCTTGCTCGCAGCGCACAAGGCCTTATGGTCCGGCGCAACCTTATCTGAAAAAGCCTTGCTCGAACGATCGAGGCCGAAAGCGTCCCATGTCGATTCTCGCCGCCCTGCACCACGTCACGCACTACAAATACGACCGGCCGGTCTTTCTCGGGCCTCAGGTGGTGCGTCTGCGTCCGGCGCCGCATTCGCGCACCAAGGTCCCGTCCTATTCGCTGAAGGTTCTGCCGGAAAACCACTTCATCAACTGGCAGCAGGACCCGTTCGGCAACTACCTTGCGCGTTTCGTCTTTCCCGAACCGGCGACGGAGTTCAAAATCGAGGTAGACCTGACGGCCGACATGACCGTCTACAATCCGTTCGACTTCTTCGTCGAAGAGGCAGCGGAGGCCTGGCCGTTCGAATATGAAGAGCCTCTGAAGACCGACCTTCAGCCGTATCTCAAGCACGAGGATGGCGGCCCGCTGCTCGACAGCTTCGTTGCAGACCTCGACCGCAGCGAGACCCATACGGTCAATTTCCTCGTCGGCCTCAACGCGCTCCTGTCGCAGAAGATCGATTATCTGGTTCGCATGGAACCGGGCGTGCAGACGCCGGACGAGACGCTTCATAACCATTCCGGCTCCTGCCGTGACACGTCCTGGCTGCTGGTCCAGATTCTGCGTCGCCTGGGCTTTGCCGCCCGCTTCGTCTCCGGCTATCTGATCCAGTTGAAGCCTGACCGGGTGTCGCTCGACGGCCCTGCGGGAACGAATGTCGACTTCACCGACCTTCACGCCTGGACCGAGGTCTACCTGCCCGGTGCCGGCTGGATCGGCCTCGATGCCACGTCCGGGCTTCTCACCGGCGAAAGCCACGTGCCGCTCGCCGCGACGCCGCACTACCGCTCGGCCGCGCCGATTTCCGGTGGTGTCAGCTTCGCCGAGGTCTCCTTCGACTTCGAGATGACCGTCGAACGCATCTCCGAGCGGCCGCGCGTGTCGTTCCCCTTCTCCGACGAAAGCTGGCAGGCGCTCGACGCGCTCGGCGAGAAGGTCGACGAAGAGCTGAAGGCTGGCGACGTGCGCCTGACCATGGGCGGCGAGCCGACCTTCGTGTCGATCGACGAGTTCGAATCGCCTGAATGGAACGCCGACGCCACCGGCCCGATGAAGCGGGGCCTTGCCGACGATCTGATCCGCCGGCTGCGCGACCGCTTCGCACCGGGCGGCTTCCTGCACTACGGTCAGGGCAAATGGTATCCGGGCGAGACCCTGCCGCGCTGGACCTTTTCGCTCTACTGGCGCCGCGACGGCGTACCGGTCTGGAACGACGCCGATCTGGTGGCCCGCGAAAAGGTCGATGAGCC
>JBBSUS010000127.1:0-6502 GCA_038234195.1 Hyphomicrobiales bacterium
CGTTGCCTCGACCGAACCGCTGGCATCCTCCGCTTCGACATTGATCGTGTCGGGAAAACGCGCCAGTGGCGTACGCGCGACATAGCGCCGATAGTCCGGGCGACTTTTGTCGTCGACGCGCACGATGTTCGGATCGCTGAGGACCACTTTGTCGAGCCGATCCAAAAGCGCGCCCGGTTCGGCGTCGTAGAACGGCAACGCCACATCGACAATTCCGTCGCCAGCGCAGGCGCCTGGGGAACAGGCCAGGCTGTCGTTCGGGGTCGGGCTGCGTTCGAGGCGGGCGAAATTCACCTCCCCCTGATCGGCCGCGCCGCCGAGTTTCGTCCAAAGCCGTTCCGGTCCGTAAAGGGCGAAACTGCTGGCGGCGACGGCAGCGACCACGACGATGCCGACAAGGCCCCTGAGGAAGTATTTCATCGAACTCGCTTCGTTCCACTGCTCAGGCGCATGGCAGTCCCGCATCGCAATCGTTGGCGATGAACTGTGCACTCGCCGCATGAGTCTGGGGCGCTGCGCGGCCTTGGGAAGTGCGGCGGCATGACAATGGGTCGCCAGTGGAAGCAGGTCTGTTGTCGGAACGATCTCCGGGCAGGCGCCGTTGACCTCCGTTCGTTCAAGTCAGCGAAAACCGACGGGCTGCCGTCTCGGCAAGGCTCGTCAAAAGGGAATGCAAATGCCAAGGGAGCGCTTCATGTTGCGTCACACCATCGGTCAACGCCGTGCCGGTCGCCTCGCGTCGGCGATTTTTCTAGCCTCGACCTTCTTCCTCGCCGGGCCCGCCATGGCGGCGAACAAGGAACAGGTGGTGCCAAAGACGCCGGCGACGCCGAAGTCGTCTCCGGCCGGCCAGTCGGCCAAGAAGGATGGTCCGGTTTCCGTCGCCATGAAGGGGCCGGACGGCGCCGATCTCGGCACTATCGAGGTTACCTCGACGCCACTCGGGCTGTTGCTCAAGGCCAGGCTGAAGGGTCTGCCAGATGGCACTCACGCCTTTCACATCCACGAGACCGGCCTCTGCGATGGCGATTTCTCCTCCGCAGGGGGTCATTACAATCCAGATGGGATGAGCCATGGTTTCCTGGCCGAGAACGGCCCGCATGCCGGTGACATGACGAATTTCGTTGCAACGAATGGCACTGCGGAATTCGAGGAGTTCAATGCCATGGTGACGCTTGCAGGAGACAAGGCGCCTCTGAACGACGCCGACGGCTCGGCACTCGTGATCCATAGCGGTGCCGACGATTACCTCTCGCAGCCTTCTGGCGCAGCCGGCGACCGCATCGCCTGCGGCGTTGTTTACAAGGCCAAGGGCTGAGCGTCTTCGGCCGATAGGAAAGGCATCCGAAGGCGCCAAGCCACGACTTGAAGGCAAGCGGATTTCACGATCGGCTCGCTTTCAAGGCCAGTCATCAAGACGGGGACGTCCATCTCGGCGTCGTCTCGCCAAGGACGAAACCACAGATGTTCGAAGCCCAAGCCCAGGAAGCAGCCACCGCATCGACGGCGGCCGATGCAGCCTCGTCCGGTCCTCCCCAAACACTCGACCAAGCCGTCAATCTCGACCCGGCCTTCGCCTTGAACAAGGTCGAGACCTGGGTGATCGGTTTTCAGAAGCTGCTGCCGAACATCGTCGTCGGCGTGGTGATCGTGGTGATCTTCTCGATTGTGGGCTGGGCGGTCGGCCGCGGATTCAACACCTGGGCCAAGCGCCGCAGTCGCGACAATCTCGGCGAAGTTCTCGGCTCGTTTCTGAAATGGGTCATCATCCTTCTGGGGATATTGTTCGGGCTGACGGTCATCATTCCCTCACTCAATCCCGCCGATCTGCTCGCCGGGTTGGGGGTGGGATCGGTGGCGATCGGTTTTGCCTTCAAGGACATCCTGCAGAACTGGCTTGCTGGGCTGCTCCTCCTCGTCCGCCAACCTTTCCAGGTCGGAGATCAGATCATCGTCAATGGATACGAAGGCACGGTCGAATGGATCGAGACCCGGGCGACGATCATCACAACCTACGATCGGCGGCGGGTCATTATTCCCAATGCCGACGTCTATTCGAACGCGGTCACCGTCAACACGGCGCACGAATTCAGGCGTTCGCAATACGATGTCGGCATCGGCTACGGCGACGATATCCACAGGGCCCGCGAGGTTATCCTGGAAGCGCTGGCACGGACGCCGGGCATCGAGGCCGAGCCGAAGTCGGAGGTGCTGGTCTGGGATCTCGCGGCATCCTGGGTGACGCTCCGGGTGCGGTGGTGGACGAACTCAACCCGCATAGACGTGGTTCATGCGCAGGCCTCGGCGCTGGAAGAGATCAAGTCCGCGCTGGACGCGGCCAAGATCGACATGCCCTTCGAGACCAACATGCTGCTGTTCCACGATCAGACCGACGAACTGGACGGCGTGCGCGGCAAGCAGCGTGAGGGCTGGCCCGCGCCGAAGGACGGCAGCGGGCCGCAGCCGGTGCGGGTGAGCCGCGAGGGCAGGGGCAAGCCGATTTCCGGTCCGGACAAGCCGCAGGCGATCGAATAGGCAGCGGCTCCCTCGCGATGCGCGGAAATAGTATTCCAGGCGCCGTCAGGCATCCGGAAGCCAGTCGATCGGCTTGAATCCGTCCAGCCGCTCGATCCGGCGGAGCCAGTTGACCACAGCCGGACATGCGCTCAGATCGAATCCGCCGTCCGGCGCCATGTTGGTGTAAGGATAGAGCGCGATGTCGGCGAGGCTCGGCGCATCGCCGACCAGATACGGACTGCTGGCCAGGCGCCGCTCCATCACCCCCAGCGCGGCCATGCCCCCCGCCAGTGTCTCGGCGAGACGCTCCGGCGTCGCATCGGCCTTTCGATGTGCGTAGACATGAAGCGACCGGCGCACCGCGATATTGGGCTCATGGCTGTACTGCTCGAAAAACATCCAGGAGAGCATGGTCGCGCGCTCGAAGAGGTCGTGCGGTACGAAACGGGTATCCTCCCCAAGATAGGACAGGATCGCGTTCGATTCCGGCAGGAATCGCCCGTCCTCGAATTCCAGAAGCGGCACCTTGCCGTTGCGATTCTTGGCCAGATAGGCGTGCGTGCGCGTCGAGCCGTCGATCGTCGAGACCTCGACGTGCCTGAACGCCCGGCCTGTCAGCGCGCATAGCAGGCGCGGCTTGTAGCAATTTCCCGAGTCGCCCATGCCGTAGATGGTCAGCATCGCGCATCTCCATTTTCTGCGGTCGTTGAAACGACGACGGATCGATCATCGCTCTATGACGGCGTCGGAACCGGCGTACCAATTCATTCTGGTGACGGGTGATATTGCAAGCGGAGATGGCACGGGGTCGAAGCCGGCGTACGGCCCTGCTTACCGGGCGGTCGGCGCCAGCGAGCGATATTGGCGAAGCGACTGAGACGAAGTCCGCGCGATCCACCAAATCCGGTCCGGGCGCTTGCACGATAACAGCCATCGGCCTAGGTTCCGCGCGCCCTTTTCCGAGCCTTTCTTGATGCAATGTTCGGACCGATCGCCCTGGGCGGCAGCAGAGAATACAGACTGGAGCTCGAACCATGGCATTCCTCGCCGACGCCCTCGATCGCGTCAAGCCGTCCGCAACCATCGCCGTTAGCCAGAAGGCGCGCGAACTGAAGGCCCAGGGTGTCGACGTCATCGGTCTCGGCGCCGGCGAGCCGGATTTCGATACGCCTGACAACATCAAGGAGGCCGCGATCGACGCCATCCGTCGCGGCGAAACCAAATACACCCCGGTTTCCGGCATTCCCGAACTTCGTCAGGCGATCGCGGCCAAGTTCAAGCGTGAGAACGGTCTCGACTACAAGCCCGAGCAGACGATCGTCGGCACGGGCGGCAAGCAGGTGTTGTTCAACGCCTTCATGGCCACCCTGAACAAGGGTGACGAGGTGGTAATTCCCGCACCCTACTGGGTCAGCTACCCGGAGATGGTCGCGATCTGCGGTGGCACGCCGGTCTTCGTTTCAGCCGGCATCGAGACCAATTTCAAGCTGACGCCGGAAGCGCTCGACAAGGCGATCACGCCGAAGACAAAGTGGTTCCTGTTCAACTCCCCGTCCAACCCGACGGGTGCGGCCTATTCGAGGGATGAGATCAAGGGACTGACGGACGTCCTGATGAAACACCCGCATGTCTGGATCCTGACCGACGACATGTACGAGCACCTCGTCTACGGCGATTTCACCTTCCACACGCCGGCCCAGGTCGAGCCAGCGCTCTACGAGCGCACGCTGACGATGAACGGCGTGTCCAAGGCCTACGCCATGACCGGCTGGCGCATAGGCTACGCCGGCGGTCCGTTGAAGCTGATCAAGGCGATGGACATGATTCAGGGTCAGCAGACATCCGGCGCGGCTTCGATCTCGCAGTGGGCCGCGGTGGAAGCGCTGACCGGCACCCAGGACTTCATCCCGAAGAACCGCGAGATCTTTCAGGGCCGCCGCGATCTCGTCGTGTCGATGCTGAATCAGGCGACCGGTCTGGAATGCCCTTCACCAGAAGGGGCATTCTACGTCTACCCGTCCTGCAAGGCGCTGATCGGCAAAAAGACCAAAGCCGGCAAGACCATCGAGACGGACGAGGATTTCGTCTCCGAGCTTCTGCAAGCCGAGGGCGTCGCTGTGGTGCACGGCTCGGCCTTCGGTCTCGGTCCGAACTTCCGTATCTCCTATGCGACGTCGGAGGCGCTGCTCGAAGAGGCGTGTTCGCGCATCCAGCGCTTTTGCGGCAGCCTCAACGGCTAAGTCCGCCGCGGCCGGCGCTGGGGACGAAAGATGTCGGCCCCAAAGGCACACACGAGCGCATCATCGGCTGGGTGAGCAAGCGAATAAACGAGGCGGTCCCGAGCGGGCCGCCTTTTTCGTCTCGCGTGGCCAGTCGGCATAAGACAAAAAAAAGCCGGGCTCGATCGAACCCGGCTGAAGTAAGGACTTTCGTGAAGAAAACCCTTGGGAGGAAACAATCGACACGGAACGACGGGAGGAGGTGCCGCCCGCGTCGACTGCTCCGAACATAGGCGACGGCTATTGCGACGACCAACATCCAAATCGCATGGGAGCCTTGCATTTATGCATGGCCGGGATGACGGGAAGCGTTTGAATGAGCTGGATCTTTCTATCGATCGATTGAAAATCTCGAATGGCAAGCTGCTTTGGCTATGCGTTCGCTGCGGGGCTCCCCGTGGGCAGTAACCTCGTTCGCCGAAATATCCCGCGATTTCGGTGCTGCGGCGCAGTGGCGGCTGACAAGTGCTGCCCGAGTGCTTTAATATCTCGTTAACAATGTCGTTGCGCCGCATCCAAACCGTTGTGGCAGACGGGGGCCGTCGGGAACATGACCGCGATCACGGCGCCCGAAACGACCAATTTGACGGGGGCAACCGGCCGATGAGCGCATCGCAGTCCTATACCCTGCGCGCTCAGTTGACGCGCCTCGACCTGATGACGCGTCTGACGCTCGGCGTCCTGGCCATCGCCAGCGGCGTCTACACCTATCTCGGCGTGCGCGAATTGCTCGATGGAACGGCGACGGCTGTGTTCCTGGGTGCCATCGTCTACGCCTCTGCCGTCTCGGTCGCGATCTACGCGTTCTGGTCCTACCTCATGCGGTTCATGCCGCATGTGCGCCAGTCGGGCAGCCGCCGGATGCTCTATCTCGCCATGGCGATCGGCGCGGCAATGATCATCGCGATGTCATCCTGGCTGAATGCCGCAGCGCTCGCGGGCGCGGCGGCCATCGAGCAGCATCTGGCGGTCACCACCGAAGAATACCAGCAGAAGCTCAACCAGGCCCACGAGAATGCACTCGCGGCCCAGAGCCTGCTTCCCGACATCCAGCTCGCTTCCCAGCGCTTCGCCCGCCTGTCCGATCAGGAGGCCCAGTCAGGAGCCCTGACCGGAACATCCGGCTCCGGAACGGTCGTTCAGTTGCTACGGCAGATGTCGAACCAGTTGAGCGGCTTGCAGGCGGAGATCGAAGCGTCTCGCACCCAGGTCAAGACGCTGTTCGACGAGGGCGGAAAGCGCCTCGCTGAAATGCGACGCGTCGTCTCTTCGCAGGGACCGGTCGCCGATCGCGCCAACGCCTATGGCGAGCAGGCTGTCGAACTTTCGGGCCTCATCACCTCGGTGCAGCAGACGTCTGTTGCGCCAGCCGTTCGCCGCGCCGCGGAAGACCTTGGCCGCACCTTCATCGCGCCTGCCGCCGATGGCACGGACGCCGATCTGCGTGGCCGCCAGAGCGAAGTGGTGGGCCGCGTCGAGATTGCGGTCAAGGCGCAGAGCGACGCACTGGCGGCCGCGGCCGACGAAATCCTGGCGCGGCCGGTGGTCGAGCCGGTTCGCTTTACCCCGCTCTCGGCGCCGGAAGCCGTCATCCGCTACGCTGGAGACTTCCTGCCGTCCTGGGCGGGCGCCATCTCGATCGACCTCTTGCCCGCTGTCCTGATCTTCATCCTGTGCATCGTTCAGGACGTGATCCGCCGCGAAGA
>JBBSUS010000128.1:0-6474 GCA_038234195.1 Hyphomicrobiales bacterium
ACGAGGTCGACGCCGTCGTGCGTGAATACTGGGAGACGGGTGTGCGCCACATCGTGGCCCTGCGCGGCGACAGCCAGGCCGGCGTCGGCGGCACCTACGTTCCGCGCGACGACGGCTATCGCAACGCGGTCGAACTCGTTGCAGGCCTGAAGGCGATTGGCGACTTCGAGATATCGGTCTCGGCCTATCCGGAAAAGCACCCTGAGAGCCCGGATTTCGCCACCGATATCGATCTTTTGAAGCGCAAGGTCGACAATGGTGCGACACGCGCCATCACCCAGTTCTTCTTCGATAACGACGTGTTCGAGCGGTATGTCGAACGGGTGCGCCGGGCGGGCGTCTACATCCCGATCGTGCCCGGCATCGTCCCGATCCATGATTTCACAAAGGTCGCGCGCTTCTCAAAGGCCACCGGAGCCACCGTGCCCGCCTGGCTCGCCGAGCGCTTTGCCGGCCTTGAAGACGACCCGCACACCCACAGCCATGTTGCGGCTGCAGTCTGCGCCGAGCAGGTGTTGGATCTCCAGAAGCGCGGCCTCGTCGACTTCCACTTCTACACGATGAATCGGGCGGATCTCGTCTACTCGATTTGTCACATTCTGGGTCTGCGCGCCTCACCCCGCGAGGGTGGTACGTCGGGCGAACGGACCCAAGCCGCGGCGGCCTGATCGGCTTCAGCAGAGCCGGATACCAACAAGCCGAGCTCCCTCCACGGGGCGCCCGGCTTTCACTATCGATTTGCTGATCGCGAATGTATGCTGGAGTTCAACTCAAGGCAGTGCCCCGACGATGACGGCGGCTACGAAGCCGAAGGCCACGCACACCATCACAAGGTTTACAGGACGCATCAATTCCATACCCATCGACCTCCTCGTTGACGAGATGTGTCGAAACGTTAACCGCCGTGTGCGCGGCGTAAACCCGAAATCGTCGCTGCACTGCCGCACGCGTCTTTGAGCGGCCGCAAAAACTGCGATAAAAGCGGGCACTTAGCGCCATCGGCGATGGCGAAGTTTTGCCAAGCGTCAGGCCTTTGTTACGAAGGGCCTTCCTGTTGTGCCGGTGGATCGAATGCGGTGAAACCGCTGAAATTCAAAGATCAATCCGGTTTGATCTGCTCGCGTCGACGGTAATGCCCTTTGCGCGTCGGCGCCACATTTTCGCCATTCCGTCCCGATCGCCGCAACCGGACTGGCGCCAAGCTTGCGCGGTCGCGCGAGGCTCCACACTGATCGTTTCCGCTGCCGCCCCGAGGCAGGAGGGGAGCTGAGGAAGCGCACGCGGTAGCCTGAATCGCCTCATCCGGCGGTCAACCGGCGTTCGAGCAATGCGGCAATCGCCAGCGCTTCGGTGTCTCGGCCGAACCGGGTGACGATCGACAGGCCGAGTGGCAGGCCACTTTCCGACTTGAGACCGGGCACGTTGACCACGGGATTGCCCGTCAGCGTCCAGAGCTTGTTCATCAGCGCGTCGCCAGTCGAGCCGAGCCCACGCGGCGCGCTTCCCAGTGCCGAGGGCACGAGCAGCGCGTCGGCACTTTCGAAAAGGGTCGTCGCCGCCTTGCGCGCAACCCGCGCGGTGCGCCGCGCGATGTCATAGGCCTCCGGCGTGATACCGGCGCCCTCGTCGAGAAGGCCGAGCACCAGCGGCGCGACCTCGTCGCGATGGGCCGTGCGCTCGAAGAACAGGGCCTGGGCCGCTTCGAAGTTCTGGATGCTCGAATGCGCCTCGCGGGCTGCTTCGAGAGACGCCGGTTCCTCGATTTCGACCAGCCGTGCACCGGCGGCCTCGATAGCACTTGCCGCGCGCGACCAGGCGTTCGCCATGGCCGCGTCGAGATGGTCGTCGACGCGCGACCGGTAGAGGCCGATGGTCAGTCCGGATGCGTCGGCCAACGGTTTTGAAGCCAGCGCCCGGCCGGTCAGAAGCGCGGCAAACAGCGCGACGTCGTCCACAGAGGCCGCAAACAAACCGGCTGTGTCCAGCGACCACGAATAAGTCTTCATGCCGACCGTCGGCAGCAGGCGAAAGCTCGGCTTGTAGCCAGCGACACCGCAAAACGAAGCGGGGCGGATCACCGAACCGCCGGTCTGCGAACCGCAGGCGGCTGCCAGCATGCCCGCAGCAACTGCCGCTGCAGATCCGGAAGACGAGCCGCCCGGTGTGTGAGCGAGATCGTGCGGATTGCGCGTCACGGTCGGATCGAGCGATGCAAACTGCGTCGTCGCCGTCTTGCCGACGATCGCGGCGCCCCTGGCGCGGGCCATCGCGACGAGCGGTGCGTCGGCGATCGGCCCGTGGCCGCGATAGATCGGCGAACCGTGCTCGGTCGTCATGTCGAACGTATCGAAAATGTCCTTGGCGCCGAACGGGATTCCGGCCAGAGGGCCCGTCGCATCGGCTCCCGCCGCGATCGTTTCGGCCGGAGCGCGGGCCACGAAGGCCAATACCTCGTCGTCGACCTCATCGATGCGCTCCAGAGCGTCGCCGATGACGCGCGCCGGTTTGGTCTCGCCGGCTTCGAGGGCGGCGAGAATCTTCGAAACGCTCAAGGAGTTTTCGGCGAGGGTCATTTTTTCTTCCTTGGGCGAGAAGGTCTCGAATGGATGGCGGTGAGAGCGGAGAGGCGCGGTTCAACCTGCGGCATTTTGTTGCTTTTCGGCAACCGCGCTTTCGTGCCGGTCTTCCGAGGATCGGTCGTAGAGCGGCATCACGCCGGAGAACAGCCCCGCCAGCACCGCTCCGAGTGTCGGGGCCACGATATAGAGCCAGAGTTGCGACAATGCCCCGTCTCCCGCAAAGAGCGCAGGCCCGAGCGAACGTGCCGGATTGATGGAGCCGCCGGACACGCGACTGATCGCAAAAAGCAGACCCGCTGCGGTCAGCCCGATCGCGAGGCCATCGACCGGTGTGGAGTTTCTCTCGTGACGGATCGTCAGAAATGTCGTGACGAAGGCGAAGCTGGCGAAGAACTCGGCCAGAAAGGCTGCCCACCAGGGATAGGCCGGCGCCTTGCCGGTAAAGTGCCACCCCGTCGCTCCGAGATGATGCGTATCGATGCCGGCCGGCGCGCCCGACGCGATCAGCGCGATGACGGCGGCGGCCAGCACCGCTCCGGCCACCTGCGCGCTGAGCTGCCAGACGAGGGCTTTGGCCTTCAGCCGTCCGGCCGCGTAGTAGCCGATAGTGATTGCCGGGTTGACGTGTGCGCCGGAAACCTGACCGACCATGTAGACCATGCCGGTGATTGCAAAGCCGGTCGAAAGCGAGATCGTCAGGCGGCCGATATCGCTCGATGGATCGAAGCCGCCGATCGCACCGGGAGCGGTCGCCATGAGGACCAGGGTGAACGTGCCGAAGCATTCGGCAGAGATGCGCTTGAGCATGGCGCTTCCGGTCTCCGTTTCTTGCGTGGCACGACGCGCCTTGGGTGGCGCAATCCTTCTCCGAAGATGCCGCTGGACGTGCATCTGGCAACCGCCGGAGCGCTAATCGATGCGTCCGTGCCTGGCCGGCAGGCGGATCGAGCCGTCCCATCGAATGGGCGGCGGCGATGACCGCGGACGTTGCGACCGGGCGCAGGGCGTGGGATAGGCGGACATCGTAAGGAGGCGGGTCGACCCGTCGTCCACCGGATGTTCGGAGACGCCTCGTGCTGCAATTTTCGACCGCGAAGGAGGCCGCCCTTTCGCTGCGTCCCGACGTGCCGGTCTACTGCTTTCGCCCGGCGGTTCTGACCGCCGACGCCAAGGCTTTCATGGACGCGTTTCCGGGCGATACCGCCTATGCCGTGAAGACCAATGGCGAGCCGATGGTGCTGAAGACGCTGGCCGCCGCCGGCGTGAAGATATTCGACGTCGCCTCACCGGGCGAATTTGCCGCCGTGCGCGCGGTCTCGGCCGATGCCGAATTGCTTTACATGCATCCGGTCAAGGCCCAGTCAGACATTCGCCTGGCGCTTGAGACTTACGGCATCCGCGTCCTCTCCCTCGACCATGAGGACGAGGTGGCCAAGGTGCTGCGCATTGTGCGGGCCCTCGATCTCGATCCGGGTACGATCACCGTCTTCGTCCGCATTCAGACCAAGGGGCACGCGGCCTACGAACTGTCGAAGAAGTTTGGCGCTGCGCCCGCCCATGCGGTCGAACTCCTGCAGCGCTGTCACCGCATCGGCTTCAAGGTCGGGATCTGCTTTCACGTCGGCTCGCAGATCGAGGACCCGGAAACCTACGAGCGGGCGCTCGCCTCGGCCGACTGGGTCAGGAACCGCGCCGACGTGCCGCTCGCGGGCCTGGACGTCGGCGGGGGCTTTCCGGCGGAATACGGTCATGACCCACGCCGCAAGAAGCGTCAGATGCCCGGTACCGCGGAGATCATGGAGCGGCTGAAGGGCGACCTCGCCGTGTGGGAGTTCGATCATCTGCCGCTCGTCGCCGAGCCCGGACGGGTGATCGTCGCGCGCGCCTTCTCGTTGATCGTCCGCGTGCTCCTGAAGAAGGGCAAGCGGCTGTATATCAACGACGGCATCTGGTCGTCGCTATCCGACTCCTGGACTGGCAAGATCACCCTGCCGGCACGCTTCATTCCCGATCCCGCCCGGCCCAACCGCCATGGCGACCCGAAGAAGATCGAAGCCTTCAAGGTCTGCGGTGCGACCTGCGATTCCGTCGACATCCTGTCGCGCCCGTTCTGGTTGCCGGAGACCGTTGACACCGGCGACTGGATCGAGATCGGCCACATCGGCGCTTATTCGCTGTCGCTGCGCACCCGTTTCAACGGTTTCTACCCCGACACCTTCGTCGAGGTGACCACACCCTTCGACGAAGGCGACGCCGCCGACGGCTATGCGAGTTTGGAGACGATGGCGGACTGAAGCGCACGCGACTCGCGGGGTCGCCAAAGCTGACATGGCGGGATCGTAACATTCTGGAAGCTATTGTAATTTAAGCCAGACTGTCATGTGTAACCCGCGACAAGAGCCGTTTCAGATCGACGCTTCACTCGCAGCCAGCTTGTAAGCAGGAAGATATGTGCATTCCGGCAGACGTCCAGAAAGTGCTGCTTTCCGCCATCGACGATGGACCTCATGCCGTTGCGTTGTTCGACCCGTCCGATGGGTTAGCCTACGGCAACGAGGTTTTCCGGCAGGCGTGGGGCATCGAGAACGATGATCCTCATCCCAGCTTCGCTTCGATCATCCGTTCCGGGCATACCAGGAGCATCGGCGCCCTGATCGAGACCGAGGACATCGAGGTCTGGATCAGGGCGGCCGATAAACGCCGCCGCGTCGGGCCTGCATTCAGCGCGTTCGAGGTCGACCTCTGCGACGGCCGTTGGTTCTGGGTCAGCGAACGACGACTGGCTGAGGGGTGGATCCTGACTATCGGTCAGGACATCACTGCACTCAAGTACAATGAACAGACGCTGAGATCGGCACATGCATTGGCGGTCAAGGCATCGCTGACCGACCCTCTGACGCAAATCGGCAACCGCCGCCATGCGATCGAGCAACTCGAATCGCTGTTTGCTTCCGGGCAGCAGTTTTATCTTGCGCTGGCCGATGTCGATCGCTTCAAGCAGATCAACGACGAGTTTGGCCATGCGGTCGGCGACGTAGTGCTGACGTCTGTCGCATTTCAGCTCAAGCAGATTGAAGTCGCTGGCTGCAGGGTTGCGCGCCTTTCGGGAGACGAATTCGCGATCATCGCCCCGCCCGGTTGCGAACGCGCCGAGTTCGAATCGATCCTGAGCGAGTTGGTTGCGATGATTGCCAATCCGATCGATGTCGACGGTCGGTCCATCAGCACGGAACTGAGCATTGGCGTTGCCGCATCTGTCGATGACGGCAGTGACGTCGGGTCCTTGCTCGCGTCATCCGATGCCGCGATGTACGAAGCGAAGCGAAGCAGCAATTCCCATATCATTTATCATCAAAGATGGATGAGTGAAGCGCGTCACGCTCAGGCTGAACTTTGTCGCGATCTGCCTCTTGCGATCGCAAACAATGAACTCGTGCCATTTTATCAACCTATCGTGGACTTGCGCACGGGCTGGGTATGCGGACTGGAAGCGTTGGTGCGTTGGGAGCATCCTGAACGCGGCCTGCTCACACCCGAGGCCTTCGCGACAGCCTTCGACAATCCCAAGCTGGCGCTGGCGATCGATAGCTACATGTTGGAGACCGCTCTCGCAGACATGGGGCAGTGGATTGCCCACGGCGTGCCGATAGGGGCAGTTCACGTGAATGCTTCGGACGCGCAATTGCGCAGTCCTGATCTCGTAGGCCGCATAAAGACCCTGCTGGCCCGCAACCGACTGACCGCCAGCCAGCTGGAAATCGAGGTTGTCGAGACTGTCTTGCTCGGACGCGACGCAGAGCATGTCGCTGAAACGGTCAATGCGCTTTCGGATATGGGTGTCATCTGCGATCTGGACGATTTTGGCACCGGCTATGCCTCGTTGTCCCATCTCAAG
>JBBSUS010000129.1:0-6435 GCA_038234195.1 Hyphomicrobiales bacterium
GAGAATGTCGACCGGCAGATGCGGGTCTGCGGCGAGGCGCCCTTCTATACGCTCGGACCGCTCGTCACCGACATCGCGCCGGGCTACGACCACATCACCTCCGGCATCGGCGCGGCGATGATCGGCTGGTTCGGCACGGCGATGCTTTGCTACGTCACGCCGAAGGAGCATCTCGGCCTGCCCGACCGCGACGACGTGAAGATCGGCGTCGTCACCTACAAGATCGCCGCCCATGCCGCCGATCTCGCCAAGGGGCACCCGGCAGCCCAGGTGCGTGACGATGCGCTGTCACGTGCCCGCTTCGAATTCCGCTGGGAGGACCAGTTCAACCTGTCGCTCGACCCGGAGACGGCGCGCGATTTCCACGACCAGACGCTGCCCAAGGAGGCGCACAAGGTGGCGCATTTCTGCTCCATGTGCGGCCCGAAATTCTGCTCGATGAAGATATCCCACGACATCCGGGCGGAAGCGCAAAAGGAAGGGATGGCGGCGATGGCGAAAAAATATCGTGAGGGCGGGGATCTCTACATGCCCGCCGAGGATCTGGCGAAGTAGGCGGCGGCGCGCTTCTGCTTTCGGTCGTTGCGGCCGGCGCCCCCCCTCTGGCCTGCCGGCCATCTCCCCCTCGGGTGGGGAGATCACGCGCGGCGGCGCAGCTGCCAATCTCCACCCTGGCGGGGGAGATGCCTGGCAAGGCAGAGGGGGGCGCTGCGGGCAACAATCGTCGCAATGCTGTCAGATCTTGTGGGGCAACCCTTAAACGACAACCGCCGCAGCCTCATCGAAGCCGCGGCGGTCTGACGTCGATGACGGAAGCGTCCGCCGATCAGGCCGCCTTGCGCTGTTGCAGCAGGCCGCGATTGACCAGCAACTCGGCGATCTGCACCGTGTTCAGCGCCGCGCCCTTGCGCAGATTGTCCGAGACGATCCAGATGTTCAGGCCATTGTCGAGGGTCTGGTCCTCGCGAATGCGGGAGATGAAGGTCGCATCTTCGCCCGCCGATTCATACGGCGTGATGTAGCCGCCGTCCTCGTGCTTGTCGATGACGATGCAGCCCGGCGCCTCGCGCAGGATATCGCGCGCCTCGTCGGCGGTGATCGGGTTCTCGAACTCGATGTTGACCGCTTCGGCATGGCCGATGAAGACCGGCACGCGCACGGCGGTGCAGGTGACCTTGATCTTCGGGTCGAGCATCTTCTTGGTCTCGGCCATCACCTTCCACTCCTCCTTTGTGGAGCCGTCCTCCATGAAGGCGTCGATATGCGGAATGACGTTGAAGGCGATGCGCTTGGTGAACTTCTTGCGTTCGACCTCGTCGGCGACGAAGACCGCACGCGACTGCTTGAACAACTCGTCCATGCCTTCCTTGCCGGCGCCGGAAACCGACTGATAGGTCGACACCACGATGCGCTTGATCTTGGCGTGGTCGTGGAGCGGCTTCAACGCCACGACGAGCTGCGCGGTCGAGCAGTTCGGATTGGCGATGATGTTCTTGCGGGCGAAGCCTGAGACAGCGTCGGGGTTCACCTCCGGCACGACCAGCGGCACATCCGGATCGTAGCGGAAGGCCGACGAATTATCGATGACGACGCAGCCGGTGGCGGCGATCTTCGGCGACCATTCCTTGGAGGTCTCGCCGCCCGCCGACATCAGGCACAAATCGGTGCCGTTGAAATCGAACTGGTCGAGAGCCTTCACCTTCAGGGTCTTGTCGCCGAAGGACACCTCGGTGCCCATCGAGCGTCGCGACGCGATGGCGACGACTTCGTCGGCCGGGAACCCGCGCTCGGCGAGGATTTCCAGCATTTCGCGCCCGACATTGCCGGTGGCGCCGACCACGGCGACCTTGTAACCCATGAAATTGATCCTTCGCTCTCCCCTCTGACGATGGCACGCTCGCTCGCCTCCGCCCCGGGGAGACTGAGGGCGGATGCGTCAGATGGTCGTGGTTTTGGTCTTCGAGCGGTCGGACATGGGCGCGGTATGACGCATGAGCGGCAATTGTGTCAATCGTCGCAATATGCCGAACGGCTCGATGGCGCCGCGCGGGCCGACGCACGACGCCTCGTTTTTTGTCATGCCGAACGCCTGCCGTCGGCGATGACGCCAGCCGACGTCGGAAAGGACCGACAGACGTTGCTCAGGCGGTTCGGCGGTCGGGCCGGCGCGCCGGGTCGGCCGAACCACGCCCGCCGCGATCGAGGAACTTCTTGGCAATCCAGCCAACGACGATGGCCTTGAGAATAGAACGGATCATGACGTGTCTCCAATGAACGTTGTCCGTGAAACGCTCAAAGACGCCATCGGGTTGCCGCGGGAAACCATGGCGCCGTGCAAATCCGTTTAGCCGATCCGGGCCCGAAGTCGTTCCGTCACCGCGTCGCCCATTTCGGCCGTGCCGACCTTTCGGCAGCCGGGCGCCATGATGTCGCCGGTTCGGATGCCGGCTTCCAGCGTCTCGGCCATTGCCGCTTCCAGCGCTTCGGCCTCGGCGGTCATCTGGAACGAATAGCGCAGGCCCATGGCGAAGGAGGCGATCATCGCCAAGGGGTTGGCGATCCCCTGGCCGGCGATGTCCGGCGCCGAGCCATGCACAGGCTCGTAGAGCGCATGGCGTTTGCCGGTCGCCGCGTCGGGTGCGCCGAGCGAGGCGGAGGGCAGCATGCCGAGCGAGCCGGTCAGCATCGCCGCGATGTCCGACAGCATGTCACCGAAGAGGTTGTCGGTGACGATCACGTCGAACTGTTTGGGATTGCGCACGAGCTGCATGCCGCCGGCGTCGGCGAGCATGTGTTCGAGCTGCATGCCGGAGTATTCATCGCGATGGATGCGGGTGACGACCTCGTTCCACAGCACGCCGGACTTCATGACATTGCGTTTTTCCATCGAGGTCACCTTGCCGCGACGGGTCTTGGCGAGATCGAAGGCCGCACGTGCGATGCGCTCGATTTCGTAGGTCTCGTACACCTGCGTGTCGACAGCTCGCTTCTGGCCGTCGCCGAGATCAAAGATCTCTTTGGGCTCGCCGAAATACACCCCGCCGGTCAGCTCGCGCAGGATCAGGATGTCGAGGCCTTCGACCAGCTCCCGCTTCAAGGACGACGCCTCGGCCAGCGCCGGATAGCAGATGGCAGGCCTGAGGTTGGCGAAGAGGCCGAGTTCCTTGCGCAGCCGCAGGAGGCCGGCCTCGGGCCGCATCTCGTAGGGGACGCCGTCCCATTTCGGCCCGCCGACCGAGCCGAACAGCACCGCATCGGACTGTCTGGCAAGTTCGACCGTCGCATCCGATACCGGCGCTCCTTCGACATCATGCGCGGCGCCGCCGACGAGGGCGGTCCGGGTCGTGAAATCGGCGCCGACGGCGTCGTTGATCACCGCGATCAACTTGCCGACCTCGGCCATGATTTCGGGGCCGATGCCGTCGCCGGCGAGCAGGAGAAGGGAGCGGCTGGGCATGGTCTTCGACTTTCGATCTCATCCATCAGGTTTGGCAGGGCATAAAACATCTCGCTCCCATGGCAAAGCGAGAAGGCGAAGATGCCGGCTCGGAAGTGCTGGATCGTTACGCCGCTGCCGGCGCTGTGCGACGCATCGCTGGCACGGGAGCATCACCGGTGAGCATGCTTTCGCCGCGTTTCGATTTTTCCACACCACTCTGTGCGGTTATGGTTAACAGCTGACCCGTCGGAAGCGGTAGGCCAGCGTGCGGCCCTTCGCTGGTCGGTCATTGGCCCTGAGCCCAGGCCCGCTTGCTCCTGCCCGAAAGTGTGACACAAACGCCAAGCGGCTGATTTTTCGGGCCTGACGGGCCTTTGAATCCGGGTGCGGCCGGCAAAGAGCGCTCGCCTTTGCGCGCGAAACCGGTTAACAAATCGTAAATGTTTTCACTGCGTGGGGATGCGTGATCGATGGCTTCGCCTTGGCGTCTGATTCTGGATCGCTTGTCGGGACACGACGATCGTTCCGACGCTGAAAGGGCGCCTCAACGCGCAGCCGACGAGGCGCCGCGACGGGCGCCGGAGGAGCAGGTTCTGGCCATCACGCAAGAGCCCAGCCCGCAAAGGTCGGTCAGCGTGCCCCAGCAGGAGCAAGAAGCGCCCGTAGCTGATTTCGATCGGATGGAGCATCTCGGCCAGCGCAATGAATTGTTGCATGTGCGCTTCGGCTACATGGCCGATCGCCTGGAAGACCTGAAGACCTTGACCGAGGACTTCAGTCTTCTGACCAAGCCCATCGAAGAGATGGCGACGGAGCTTCCCAAGGCGAAGGCGCGAATCCTCGAATACGAAGCGCTCCTGCAGCGTGAGGTTCAGGACAACAGGTCGACCAAGGCCGATCTGAGCGAACTGCGCGACAAGCATGCCGGTGCGCTCGACGAGCGGCTCGCCGCAGTCAATCGCAGTCGCGCCCTTGCCGAAGAGCTGGAGCGAAGCGACGCAGCGGTGGCCGACCACCGCATCCGCCTCGCCGAGCTGGAAACCCTCGTCAAGACCGCCGAGCGGCGCGCGATGAACGAGGTCGGCAACCGCGAGCGGCTCGAAGCCGAGATCAATGCCCTGACGTCGGAAGTCGTCGAAAAGGACGACAACCTCCAATCGCTGAGCCAGCAGGTCAATCGCCAGGCCGAGCGCGCCGCCAATCTCGACCGCGAGTGCCAGCGTCTCCAGAAGATCGTCGACAGTCAGGTCCATCAGATCGTCGATATCCAGGGCAAGCATCACGAGCTCGAGAAGGCCTCCTTCGAGCAGGTCCATACGATCGAGGATCTGCGCAATCGGCGCGAATCCGAGCGGGCCGAGCGGCAAAAGGCGGCGCACAGCCAGGATCTGGCGCTCTCTGCGCTCTCGGCCGAAAAGGCCTCCCTGCTGCTCAAGGTCGACGAATTGTCCGCGCGGCTCGGCGCGACCGATCAGTCCGTCACGCAGCTTCGCAATCTTCTCAGTGAGCGCGAGGGTGCGTTGCGTGCCGCCGAGGAGCAGTTGCGGACCCATTCCAAGGACCGCGCGGCGATCGAGCGTCAGCACGCTGCGCTCGAACAGCAGATGGCCGAGCGCAGCGCGCAGCTTGCCGAGCTCAAGGGTGTTTCAGACGATGCCGCCAAGCGTGTCGAGATGCTGACCAAGGCCCTGTCGGCCAAGACCGCCGCCCACGATGCGGCGACGGAAAAGGCGCATGCGCGGTCCCTCAGGATCGACGATCTGACCGGGCGTTTCGAGAAGGAACGCGCGTCGTTCGACAGTGCCAATCGTCGTCTTGTCGAGGAACTGGAGAACGAGCGCGCCGAGCGCACTCTGGCTCAGGGTGCGTTGAAGATCGCACGCGAAAGCCGTGCCTCGCTGCAGCGCCAGAACGAGGCACTCAAGCGCTCGAACCGCGCCATGCGCAATGCCGTGGCCGATGATGGCGAACCCGAGCCGTCCGCCATAGCCGAGGCCTACGATGTCGCCGAGCGGGACGAGCCCGGCGAGGCGTCCTCCAATGTGAAGCCATTCCCGCCGAAGCTGCGGGAACAGGGTGACAATGACTGATCCGTCGGTCGCAGCCGGTCTCCGTCGCTTGCAGGTCTGCGGTGATGGTGTCGGTGGACCGAAGTGACTGAAACAGCACTGGCCAGGCACCATGTCTGAAACGAGCGAGGAAGAAACCATGGCTGAAATTGCTTCTCAGGTAAGAGCCGAGGAAAATTCGTGGAACGAGCAGGACGAGGCTCAGGAGCAGGCGCTTGACCGGGCTGGCACCGAGCGCGCGCTTCGCGAAATCGCCGGCGTCTCCGGTTTGAACGCGGCCAATGTCGCCAACAATGGCGACCGCCTGAAGACCAACGAATGGGCCGCCACCCTGGTCCTGGTTAAGGAAGCCTGCGAGTCGATCCGGATCAGCGAGGAGCGGGTCGAGGCCCTCGAGAACGAGCTCGAACAGCTGACCCTGCAGAGCCGCGACGATCTGAAGAAGATGCTGGCGCGCTATCAGGCCGCTCAGGAAGAGATCAAGGCGGCTACGGCGCGGGCGAAGGCCTTCGAGGCCCGCGCGGTCGAGGCCGAAAGCTGGCTTGGACGTCTCAACGAGGCGATCGTGGATGGTTTTGGACGTCAGGCCCGTTCAGGCGAGCACGACGACTGATCCACGCTGTGTCGTGAATGCCTTCCACGTGTCCGCGATTGCCGTCTGGGACCTGCTATCGAGGATTCCCGGCAGGCAGCTCTCGGCGCCTCTTTCGATGCCCGACGCGGTGAGAATGTATGTCGGAGATGGCAAGTGATGTGCGATCCAGCCCCCAGAAGGTGAGCGGCGACTGGGCCGGTGAACCTGGACATGGAATGCGGCAGCGAAGCGCCCGATCGGACGATCATCGCCCGATCGTGAACGCCGCTGATTCTGGGACTTTTCCAAGCGCGATCGAGTTCGTCAAAGCTGCGGCCTTGCGGATTCGCGAC
>JBBSUS010000130.1:0-6421 GCA_038234195.1 Hyphomicrobiales bacterium
AGTACGCTCATGCGAGAGCGGCGGCGATCTTCCGTCAGGCGAAGGAGGCGGGGATCGAAACGCGGGATCATGCAGCGCTTTCGCCGGGCGATCTGGCCGGTCTCACAGACGAGGGCGAGCTTGGCCTGATCCGCAAGCTGGCCGAGTTTCCAAGACTGATCGGACAGGCTGCCGATTCCAAGGAACCACACCGGCTGGCGTTCTATCTCTACGACCTCGCCTCGTCCTTCCACGGCCAATACAATCGCGGCAAGGACTATCCGGACTTACGTTTTGTTAACCCTGGTGCGAGCACAATGACTGCAGCAAGACTCGGGCTGGTACGCGCCGTCCAGCTCGTTATTGCAACCGGACTCGGTCTCATCGGAGCCGACGCGCCGGAAGAAATGCGATGAGACATCACGCTTTGGTCAACTTCCTCTTTTAGCCTTTTCTTGGCTGGATCAGGGGTGATCCGAAGAGCGCGAGACGGTTGGCGAAGAGGTCGATGGGAACATGACGAGTTCTGACGGCAACAATCAAGGCCACGACGGCGGGCATGAGCCGATCGATGGCTTCGACAACGATCCTTTCGCGGATTTGACCGAATTGCTCGAGCATAATTTCGCTCCGGCAGAACCCGGGCCGGCGGTCTCCATCGCGTCACGAGAAATGCCGACCGAGAGCCTGTCGGATGACGAGCGGCTCGATCGAGTGCTTGCTGAATTGGCAAGCTCACCGGTCGCCGACGGATCTGATCCAGATGCTGCTGAAGCTGACGGTTCGGGTGCCAAAGGGTCGGTTGTTTCCGATCCTGGCACCCTCGACTTCGAGGCTGAGTTTGCGCAGGCGCTCGACGCCGAACTCGACTCCGACTCCTACCGTCCGGTGGTGATTGCACGCGCCCTGGCTCCGCATCCGATCGAGCTGGAAGCCGCTTCGGCAGTTGCCGCTCCTGCGCTTGCCAATGGGGCGTACGCCGCTTGGATCGCGCCGCGTGGCGCCGGGAGAAAGCCTGTTGTGCCCTCGCCGGACCGCAATGCGGAACCGGCAATGCCCGATTCCAAGGTCGCCGCTGCGGCAAAGCGCTCCCAAGCCGCTGATGAGACGTTCGACGCCAGACTCGACAGCGAACTCGAACTTGCGCTGAGCGGGCTGTCTGCGCCCGCAAATCCGCGACAGATACCGTTCCATCGCAGCGAAGCCTTTGCGCCCGACCGCGCCGAGGCGACCCAGAAACAGCATTCGGAAGACAAGCCGTACGACGATTTCGACGAGTTGATCGCAAGCGAACTCGCCGCTATGCGGCCGCTCGCAAATTCGCAGACTGCGACCCACGCGTCGCCGCATGTGGTTGCCGCTTATGACGCTGCGTCCCACGCGCATCGCGAAACCACCGTTTCGGAAGACTCAGCCGATTGGACTGCCGGCGACGCTGCGCGCGCGGCTTCCTCGGCGCGGGTGGATCCAGCGTTTGTCGCGGGGTCGGCATCACGGACGGCGAATCGCGGCTGGGGCTTGGGCGCTAGCCTTCTTGCGATCGCCCTCGTTGGCGGCCTGGGGACTTATGTCCTTGTCGGTGACGATCTGATCGGCGCGCCGAGCGATGTCCTCCTGGTCAAGGCCGATTCGACGCCCATCAAGGTTGCGCCCCAGGATCCGGGTGGCCGTTCGATCCCGAACCAGAACAAGGCCGTCTACGAGCGGGTCCAGAGCGCCGCAGCCGATGAGCAGCCTTCGCAGAAGAGGCTGTTGACCGCTGTCGAAGAGCCGGTCGACCTTCCCAAGGCCGAAGACAACGGCCTTCCCGGCGTCGATTTGAGCCCGATCACCGGGGCGAGAGCGGCCGAGTTGGCGCGCACAGATGCCGCATTGGTGCCGGGCGTGTCCGCCGTCGCCGAACCCGATCCGCACGTTCTGCAACCCCGTCGCGTTCGAACGTTGACGGTTCGCCCTGATGGGACTCTCGTCGTCGAGAACGCCGCACCGTCGGATGGGGCATTCGCCTCGAACGGAGCGCCCGCAATGTTGGAAACGGCGGCAAAGCCGATCGAGATGCCGACCGCCGTCGCATCCATTGCCAAGCCGGCATCAGTCGAGCCGGCGGCGACGAAGAGCATTGCGCCCGCTCCAGAGCCGGTCCGCACCGCGTCGATCGAGGCGCCGAAGCCTGCGGCTGCAGAGCCGACGGCCAATAGCCCCTATTACGTCCAGATATCGTCGCAGCCCAACGAGGAGGCCGCGAAGCAGTCTCAGAGCAACCTCACCAGGCGCTACGCCAGCGTCATCGGCGGTCGCGACGTTGTCATTCAGACAGCCGACATTGCCGGGAAGGGCACCTATTATCGCGTTCGCGTCGGCGCCAATTCCCGGGATGAGGCGAGCAGCCTGTGCGCAAGCTTGAAATCGGCCGGCGGCAGCTGCTTCGTGTCGCGCTAGCGGCCAGCGGTACCATTGGGGCGGGGCTTGCCGCCCACGTGATCGCTGGCCTTGCCGTTGACGACTTTGCCGATACCTCACAACCCATATCCAAGTCCAAGCGGCCCGGCCTCAAAGCCGGGCCGAAGCATGCCGTGAGGGAGACCGCCATGAACTGCTCGAAAGCCTGGATCGCCGCGCCAGCTGGGCATCGCCTCACTGCCGAAGAGAAGGCGTTCTTCTTAGACGAGCGACCCTGGGGCTTTATCCTTTTCGCCCGAAACATCGCCGATCGCTCCCAACTCACCGATCTTACCAAGGATCTGCGTGAACTCGGCGGTCGTGAAACGACGCCGATCTTCATTGACCAGGAGGGCGGGCGCGTTCAGCGGATCAGGCCGCCTCTGGCGCCGCATTACAGGCCCGCAGCCGATATCGGCCGTCTCTTCGCCATCGATCCGCGCGCCGGAGAACGCGCCGCTTGGTTGCAAGGGCGTCTGCTCGCGCTCGATCTTCTCGGGTTCGGCATCACGGCAAACTGCATTCCCTGTCTCGATGTCCCGGTTGAGGGCGCCGACTCCGTAATCGGCGATCGGGCTTATGCCAGGACAGCGGAAACAGTGGCGACGCTGGGCCGAGCCGCAGCTGACGGATTGATCGCCGGGGGGCTGCTACCGGTCATGAAGCACATGCCGGGCCATGGCCGAGGCAATGCCGACAGCCACTTGACGCTGCCGATCGTCGAAACGTCGAGAGCCGAACTGTCGGCAGCCGACTTTGCGCCGTTCCGGGCGTTGCACAACATGCCGGCCGCCATGACCGCGCATGTCCTTTACAGCGATATCGATCCGACCTTTCCGGCAACCCTTTCCCAGACGGTCATCGAAGACGTGATCCGCAGGGAGATCGGTTTCGACGGGCTCCTGATGACCGACGACATGTCGATGAAGGCACTCGACGGCGACCTCTACGATTTGGGTCAGCGGGCGCTGACCTCGGGCTGCGACGTGCTGCTTCACTGCAATGGTGACATGAACGAGATGAAGCACATTGCTGCCGCCGCCCAACCGCTGTCCGGCGATGCCGAGCGTCGGGCGACGGCCTCCGAGGCGGTGATCGCGCGAGGCGCCCAGCCGGCCGTCGAGGCAGATCTGCGCAACGAATACGACAAACTCCTCGGCGAAATTTCTTGAGAGTTAATCTCAGGTTTTCCGCATGGCCGCGTCAGGCAAGGATTGCGGCTCGGGTAGGAAGACGATAGCGAACACCCCGCGCGGTTGGTTCGATAGCCGATCCGCGGGACGATAAGAGCAGGCTGGGCACACGCATGCAAAGCGACGCGACCGCGATGAAGAGCGGGCCATCTGCAACGCCGAGGCCCGCCGGGCGCACCAGCGCCGGCGTGAGCTTCGCCGCGCGGCTCGCATTCGAGAATGTCAGTCATTCTGTCGGGTCCGCGCGCATTCTGAGGAACATCGATCTTGCGGCCGAACCCGGGGAAATCCTGTGCCTTCTCGGACCCTCTGGCTCCGGCAAGACCACCATGCTGCGGATCGCCGCCGGCATCGAAAGGCAGAGCGAAGGTCGGCTGATGCTGAACGGTCGCGAAGTGGCGGGGGCGAACGCATTCGTGCCTCCCGAGCGCCGCGGGATCGGACTGATGTTCCAGGACTTCGCGTTGTTCCCGCACATGACGATCGCCGAGAACGTCCGCTTCGGCCTGACAGCCATGTCGCGCGACTCGGCTCGCGGCGAGGCGAGGCTGGCGTTGGAGCGGGTGGGGCTGAGCCACGCAGCCAACGCCTATCCCCATACCTTGTCCGGCGGCGAACAGCAGCGCGTGGCGCTGGCACGCGCCCTGTCGCCACGCCCACAGGTGCTGCTGATGGACGAGCCATTCTCCGGCCTCGACAGCCGCCTGAAGGATGTGGTGCGCACCGATACTCTGCAGATTTTGCGCGAGAGCCGAGCGACGGCGATCATCGTCACCCACGATGCCGAGGAAGCGATGCGCATGGGCGATCGGATCGCACTTTTGCGTGACGGACGAATTGTCCAGACCGGCACGGCGGCGGAACTCTACAGCCGTCCTGCCGACCTCTTCGCAGCAGGATTCTTTTCCGAATTGAACGTTATTTCCGGCGTCGTACGTGGCGGCCGAGTGGTGACGCCGCTCGGCATCGTTGGCGATTCGAAAAAGCCCGACGGCACCCAGATGACGGTTGCCCTGCGGTTGACGGGTCTGCGTCTCGACGAGCGTGATGCCGGAGTCAGTGGCCGCATCGTGGCGCGGCGTTTTCTCGGCGGGGTCGACCTGATGACGGTGGCCATCGAAGGCATCGACGAACCGTTGCGCTCGCGTTTGCGGGCGGGAACGGTTCCCGAAGGCACGCGTGATGTCGCCGTATCCATTGATCTGCAAGACGTTATCGTGTTTGAAAAGACCCCGAACGATCGCTAGCTCATAAGTGAGCGTTTAAGCGCGTAGGCATTCACGGAGAATTCGTCATGGGTAGCTTCAGCATCTGGCACTGGCTCATCGTCCTGGCCGTCGTGCTTCTCCTGTTCGGCCGCGGCAAGATTCCTGAGCTGATGGGCGATGTCGCCAAAGGCATCAAGAACTTCAAGAAGGGCATGAACGACGACGACACGGACTCCGCGTCGACAACGACACGTGAGCGTCGCTCGCTCGACCATGACGAAGGCGACGTCGTGCGCCACGAAGTGAAGACGGAAAAGACGGTCAACTGATCGTCCGCCGCCCCGCCTTCCTTCGTTGTACAACGGTCGCAGTTACTGAGCACCGGAGCCAGCTCGGGTCCGAGAGACTGGTTTCCGTCGCTCCTGTAGAGACACTGACATGTTCGATATAGGCTGGTCCGAGCTCCTTGTGGTTGCGGTGGTCCTTGTGGTTGTGGTCGGGCCCAAGGATCTTCCGGGGATGCTGCGAACCTTCGGCCGCACCACAAAGCAGTTGCGCTCCATGGCTGGCGATTTCCGCCGCCAGTTCGATGACGCGCTGCGCGAGGCTGAGCTCGACGACGTGAAGTCGACGGTCGACGAGATGCGCAAGCTCGATCCGCGCAAAGACATCCGCGCGGCAATGAACCCGATGAAGGCGATCGGCGACGAGATTCGGTCTTCACTCGGTGCCGCGACGAAGTCCGAGCAGCCGAAGGTGCCGAGTGCGGATGCCAAGGCAACGGCGAGCGAGCCTGACAAGGGGACGGTCTCAGAAGCCGCCTCGGCGAGCCAGCCGTCTTGGCTGTCACAGGACGCGATGACGTCGCGCGTCGCCGATCCCGTCGATAGAACCGCAGCTGCGTCCGCGCCCGTGGCCGCAGAACCCTCGAACTTCCCGAATGGTCGTCCGGCGGACGCCGCGCGAGTCTCCTTTTCCCCGGCCCACTCGAAATGGTCGAGCAAAAAGGCACCAGACACTGCCGAACGCGCGTCCGGCGCGACGCCCGAGCAGCCAAAATCCGGGGATGCGGCGTGAGCAAGTCCGACACCGACATCGAAGCCTCGTCGGCGCCGCTGATCGAGCATCTCATCGAGCTGCGAACGCGGCTGATGTGGTCGATAGGCGGGTTCTTCCTGGCCTTTCTAATCTGCTTCTTTTTCGCCAAGCCGATCTTCAATCTGCTGGTCGTACCCTACCAGACAGCATTCCAGTGGGCTGGGCTGCCGCGCGAGCAGGCGCGCTTCATCTACACAGCGCCACAAGAATTCTTCTTCACCCAGGTGAAGATCGGGGCCTTCGGCGGCTTGTTCCTGTCCTTTCCGATCATCGCCTCGCAGATCTACAAATTCGTCGCGCCGGGCCTCTATCGCGAGGAGCGGGGCGCCTTTCTGCCGTTTCTGATCGCCACGCCGCTGCTGTTCGCGATGGGCGCGTGCCTCGTCTATTTCTTCTTCACTCCGATGGTGATGTGGTTCTTCCTGTCGATGCAGCAGACAGGCAAGGACGGCCAGGCGATCATCGAGCTCCTGCCCAGTGTGTCGGAATATCTCTCGCTGATCA
>JBBSUS010000131.1:0-6407 GCA_038234195.1 Hyphomicrobiales bacterium
AGGCAAAAACCGGCTACGTGATCGAGGACGAGGTCTTCGGAGATGTAATGGGCCGCTTCGGCCATCACGATCGCCACCTCGACCTCCCAGTCGAGCTTGGTCGATCCCAACGGCACGACGATGTCATCGTGGGGGCCCACGATGCAGGATGTCGCCTTGTTGAACAACATCGGCTCGGTTGGAACCTCCGACCCGGTCTCGGCCGCATGTTCGGCGTAGTTGCGACCGATCGCATAGAAATTGCCGACTTGCCCGACCGGTGCCCCCAACCGGTTCGAAGGATCGGCCTTCGGAAAGCTCTTGGGATCCCAGCCGGCGATCTTCTTAAGTGACGCCTTGGACAGCGCCTCGCCGGCAAAATCGTCGATCTCGCCTGAGAGGTCCCGCAGCACGTGTTCATCGTCGAAAAAGCCCGGCTTCTCGGCTCCCGCTTCGCCAAATCGCACCAGTTTCATGGGTCGTCCCTCTCGCACCTGTTCGGACAGGAAGCTAGACCTCGAAAGGTCCGGGTCGAGGGTGCGGGCCTCCGATGGCGCCGGTAGCCCTCCTATCCCCTACTGCTGGTCGCGGCGTCCCGGCGGTCGCGCGAGCCAGGTTGTCGCCCGGTCGTACACCCGGTGCCCGAACGCATAGGTCGCGACAGTCGAGCGCTCGTCGCCCAGCGTCATCAGGGTGAAGAGTTCTTCCTCCAGCGTCTCGACGCGCTCCATGCGCCGGCGCTGGGCGTTCGTCGCAGAGGTGTCGAGCACGACGCAATCCGCCTCGAAGCCGGGAGAAAGACTCCCGATCCGGCCGGCAAGCCCCATGGCAATCGCATTGCCGCGTGTCGCCATGTGGAACGCATCGAAGGCCGGCAACTGCTGACCGGTCATCGCCATGACCTTGTAGCCCTCGGCAAGGGTTCGCAGCATCGAATAGGACGTACCGCCGCCGATGTCGGTGGCGATGCCGGTCGGGATCCCGGCGGCCCGCGTCGCCGCCCGGTCGAACAGGCCCGAGCCGAGAAAGAGGTTCGAGGTCGGGCAGAAGATCGCCGAGCCGCCCTTCTCGCCCAACACGTGCCGCTCGCGCTCCGACAGATGGATGCAATGCCCGAACAGCGCCTTTTCGCGCACGAGACCGTAATTGTCGTAGACGTCCGTGTAGTCCTTCGCCCACGGGAAGAGTTCGGCGACGAAGGCGATCTCGGCATGGTTTTCCGACAGATGCGTCTGGATATGCAAATCCGGATGGGCTCTGGCGAGCGCACCCGCGGCTTCCAGTTGCGCCTCGGTCGATGTCGGGGCGAAGCGCGGGCTGATCGCGTATTGCAGGCGCCCGCGCCCGTGCCACCTGTCGATCAGCGCCTCCGACTGCGCATAGCCGGTCTCGGCGTTGTCGCAGAGCGCCGGCGGAGCGTTGCGATCCATCATCACCTTGCCGGCGACCATGCGCAGGCAACGGCGCTCGGCTTCGGTAAAGAACGCGTCGACACTTTCGGGATGGGTGGTGCAATAGACGCCGGCCGTCGTCGTCCCGTTGGCGAGAAGCTCATCCAGCAGAAAGCGCGAGGCCTCGGCGGCGATCGCGGCTTCGCCGTATCGGCTCTCTTCCGGAAAGGTATATTTCTGCAGCCACTCCAACAGCTCGGCGCCATAGGAGGCGATGACCTGGGTCTGCGGCATATGAAGATGCGGGTCGATGAAGCCGGGCAGGATCAGATGCGGCCGATGGTCCGCAACGGGAATGCCCGGCGACAGCTCGGGCAAAAGCCTTGGCGCCTCGCCGACAGCGCGGATGATGCCCTGCTCGACGACGACGAGCCCGTCCTCGATGAAGCGCACGGGTTCGCGCGCGCCAGCCTCTGCGGGATCGGCGTCGAAGGAGAGAACGCGGCCACGCAACGCCAGCGTACCGCCCTTGGGCCCTGCGTGCGCCTGAGCCTTTATCGAAGCGTCATTGGACATCAAAGGGACCCATCACCGCGGTAGCCGCCCTCGCCGGCTGCCAGCCAGCGCGCGAGCGTTTCGCGCTCCTCCGGCTCGATGCCCGTCAGATTGCCAGGGGGCATGGCATGGCTGCGCACGGCCTGACGCTCGATCAGCGAGGCGAAATGGAGGATCTCGCCGGGGGTCTCCAGCATGACGTTCTTCGGCGCATGTCCGAGCCCCGGCCAAAGCGGCTCCTTGGCATGGCACATGGAGCAGCGCGACGCGACGATCGACTGCGCATCGGCAAACAGGGGCGAGGCAGCGAGCGCTTCGGCCGGGTCGCCCCGACCCTCGACGAGAGCGGCGCTGGGGCCCTCGGCATCCGCCGGCGTCGCACGCCAGCCCGGCGAGCCGGACAGCGTGATGACGGCAACGAAGAGCAGGCCCGCGACGGCCCAGCACCACCATAGCTTCCGGCCCGACCGGTGCATGGTGTTGAAGAAGTGCCGCACGATCGCGCCGATCAACAGGACGAGCCCGGCGATCGCCCAGTTCCACTGCGTGGCGAAGGCCAGCGGGTAGTGGTTGGAGAGCATCAGGAAGATGACCGGCAGGGTCAGGTAGTTGTTGTGGAGCGAGCGCTGCTTGGCCTCCGCGCCGAGCCGCGGCTCGGGCGTCTTGCCGGCCTTCAGGTCGGCGACGACGATCTTCTGGTTGGGGATGATGATGAAGAAGACGTTGGCCGTCATGATCGTCGCGATCATGGCCCCGGTGTGCAGCATGGCGCCGCGGCCGGAAAAGACCTGGCTGAACAGATAGCTCGCGACGACCACGTAGACGAACAGCACCGCCAGCAGCGCCGTGTCGTTGTTCTTCAGCGGTGACTTGCAAAGCGCGTCATAGACGACCCAGCCCAGCGCAAGCCCGCCGATGCCGATCAGCGTCGCGCCCCAGACCGGCAAATCGGCCTTTTGCGGGTCGATGAGGAAGAGGTCTGCGCCGACATAATAAACAAGGAACAGGAGCGCGGCACCCGACAGCCAGGTCGCGTAGCTCTCCCACTTGAACCAGGTCAGCTCGTCCGGCATCTCGTCGGGCGCGATCGTGTATTTCTGCAAGTGGTAGAAGCCGCCGCCATGGACCTGCCAGGCCTCCCCGCCGACACCCGGCGGCAGTGCGCGAACCTTGCGCAGGCCGAGATCGAGCGCGATGAAATAGAAGGACGAGCCGATCCAGGCGATGGCGGTGATCACATGCACCCAGCGCACCGCGAACTGCAGCCAGTCGGAGAAATAGATCCACATCGCAAGATTCCTTGATGGTCTCAGACGAGGCCGATGAGACGCGTCCCACCAGCCCTCGTCATCCCGGCCTTGAGCCGGGATCCATGCCTCAGACGCCGTCCCTGCCAAACCCTCTGAAGCAAACCAAGTGGTTCCCACTCGTCCCGCCGGCCGTTGAACGGAGTCTCCAACCAGTGATCGCTTCGTTGGCGATTTGGAATGGATCCCGGTTCAAGCCCGGGATGACGAAGCGCGCGCAATGGCGAAGTGAATTGAGCGAAGCTTTCATCGGCCTGAAACCTGCAGAAATCTCACCAGCCCATACCCGCATAGAGCTCATTCCAATCGGAGTTCATTGCCTCGATCAACTCGATCTTCCATTCCCTTCGCCATCGCTTGAACGACTTTTCGCGCGTGATGGCATCGCGGATGTCAAAGTGTTCCTCGTACCAGACGAGCCGAGTGCAACCGTATTTCGAGGTGAAGCCTGGCGTTGCGTGGGTCTTGTGCTCGTAGACCCGTTGCGAGAGATCACTGGTTACGCCGACACAGAGCGTGCCATGCTTCTTGCTGGCCGTGATGTAGACGTGCCTGCCACGCGCCTTCATCCCCTCCTTCGTTATCCCGGCCTTGAGCCGGGATCCATTCCAAACCAATGAATTGTAAGGCGCATTCTAAACTACCAAGGCGTTTCCAAGCGAATTGGCAGTTGCGATGACCTGGAATGGACCCCGGCTCA
This sequence comes from Hyphomicrobiales bacterium, assembly GCA_038234195.1. Taxonomy (GTDB): domain Bacteria; phylum Pseudomonadota; class Alphaproteobacteria; order Rhizobiales; family Rhizobiaceae; genus Aurantimonas. The sequence goes on from JBBSUS010000131.1 coordinate 3,933, forward strand.
AGGCCGGGGTGACGAAACGCAGAGGGCGGCGTCTCGAACTGCGGCTCGGTATCTCGACGCAGTTCGATCAAGCTCCGCTCAGCTCTGCACGCCGGCCACATACCAGTCGAGCTTCAGCAATTCCGCGTCCGGAATCTTTTCGCCTTCCTTCACCTTCACCGCGCCCGACTGGTCCTTGATCGGGCCGGTGAACACGTCGTAGGTGCCGGCCTTGGTGGCGTCGACCATCTTCTGGGCGGCGGCCTTCACGTCGTCAGGCATCTTCGGGTTGAAGGGGGCCATCTCCAGAATGTCCTCCTTCATGCCCCACCAGATGTCGGTGGGCTTCCAGTCGCCGGCGAGCAGCTTCTTGACCTCGGAGACGTAATACGGCCCCCAATGGTCGACGATCGCCGTCATGTGGGCGTTGGGGGCAAAACTCTGCATGTCCCAGGCCTGGCCGAAGGCAATGGCGCCGGCGGCCTCGGCCGCCTGCAGCGGCGCGGGCGAATCCGTATGCTGGGTGATGACATCGGCGCCTTGGCTGAGCAGTGCCTTGGCGGCATCGGCTTCCTTGGCCGGGTCATACCAGGAACTGACCCAGACAACCTGCGTCTTGAAGTCGGGATTGACCGCCTGTGCGGCGAGCGTGAAGGCGTCGATGCCCATCACCACCTCGGGAATCGGGAAGGAGGCGACATAGCCCGCCTTGCCGGACTTCGACATCATGCCCGCAATGGTGCCGAGAACGGCGCGGCCCTGGTAGAAGCGAGAATTGTAGGCGCCCATGTTCGGGGTGGTCTTGTAGCCGGTGGCATGGTCGAAGGCGACCTTCGGAAACTGCTTGGAGACCTTCACGGTCGGGTTCATGAAGCCGAAGGACGTCGTGAAGACGATGTCGTTGCCATCCTGAGCCAGTTGGCGAATGACGCGCTCGGCGTCAGGACCCTCGGAAACGCTCTCGACGTAGTTCGTCGAAACCTTGTCGCCTAAGGCTTTCTCCAGGAACTTGCGCCCCTGGTCGTGGGCGAAGGAGTAGCCGTAATCGCCAACCGGGCCGACATAGACGAAGGCGGCCTTCACCTTGTCCTTCTTCTCGCCGATCGCGGCATAGGATTTCGGCAGGCCGAGCGTGGATGCGGCGGCAAGGGCAGCCGAACCGGTGAGAAGGCGGCGGCGGGTGAGATCGAACATGGCGGTTCTCCTGAGTTGCAGTCTGTCTGGGTTGGCGAGAGGCGGCCCGATCAGGCGTTCGCCCGGAAGGATTTGCCGAGGCAGGCCGGTGCGGCGTTGAGCGCCCGGTTCTTGCCGGCGGAGATGATGGCGAGGACGAGGATCGTCGCCAGATAGGGCAGGCTCGCCAGGAGCTCCGGCGCGAAGAAGTCGAAGCCCGCGGCCTTGGCCTGCAATTCGAAGGTGATGACGGCACCGAAGAGATACGCACCGAGCACGACCCGGCTCGGGCGCCATGAGGCGAAGACGACGAGGGCGATGGCGATCCAGCCGCGCCCGGCGGTCAGGCGCTCGGCCCACATGGGCGTCAGCACCAGCGAATAATAGCTGCCGGCGAGCCCGGCCATCGCGCCACCGAACAGGACGGCGAGATAACGCACCCTCAGCACCGGGTAACCGATCGCATGGGCCGCCGAATCGCTCTCGCCAACGGCGCGCAGGATCAGGCCGGCGCGTGAATGGGCAAGGAACCACCAGACCAGCGCGGCGAGGATCAGCCCCAGATAGACCAGAGGCGAATAGCCGAAAATCACCATCAGCAGCGGATCGTTTGCCAGAACATCGGGAAAGATCGGCCCAAGCGTCGCCGTGGTGATTCCGACGAAAGGCGCGCCGAGCAGTGCCGAAATGCCAGTGCCGAAGATCGTCAGGGCCAGGCCCGTCGCGACCTGATTGGCCATCAGCGTCAACGTCAGGACGGCAAAGATGAGCGCGGCGAGCGCGCCGGCCACCAGTGCCGCAAGCGCTCCGAAGGCCGGAACGCCGGTCGTGTAGGCGACCGCGAAGCCGGTGACGGCGCCGATCAGCATCATGCCCTCGACGCCGAGATTGAGGACGCCGGATTTCTCGACGACCAGTTCGCCGAGCGCGGCAATCAACAAGGGCGTCGCAGCCCCGGCGATGGTCATCACGATGGCGACGGCGAGGGACATCGTCATGCGGTCGCGGCCTCCGGCTTGGTTCCGGCCGTCTCGGCGATGCCCTGGCCGGGCTTGATGGCCGCTGCCCCTCGAGGCCGCGAGCGCGACAAGACCACACGATAGCCGACGAGCAGGTCAGCCGCGAGAAGGAAGAACAGCAGCATCGCCTGGAACACGCCGGTCGCCGCGGCCGGCAGGCCAATCGCCGTCTGCGCGCTTTCGCCGCCGACATAGGTCAGCGCCAGCACCAGCGCGGCCAAGAGGATGCCCAGCGGGTTCAGCCGGCCAAGGAAGGCGACGATGATCGCGGTGTAGCCGTAGCCGGTCGGAAATTGCGGCACCA
>JBBSUS010000132.1:0-6387 GCA_038234195.1 Hyphomicrobiales bacterium
CAAGACCGTGCTGCCGCTGGTCAGCGGTGTTGTCGACATCTTCGGGGCCCGCACGCCGGAGAACAAGATCTTCACGGCAGTCGTCTGCTGGGTGGCGATCGGCGTTCTCTGGCTGGTCGTCAACCGCACAAAACAGGGCAAGGCGGTGCTCGCCGCCTCGATGAACCCGCGCGGCGTCACCCTGCTCGGGTTCGAACTCGGCCAGATCAACATCGTGGTCTGGGGAATCTACGGCATCCTGGCCGGCATCGCCGGTGTGCTGCTCGGCATGTTCCTCGGTGTCAGTTCCTATAGCGCCGGACCACTCACCGCCTCGGCCTTCTCGATCGTCGTCCTCGGCGGTCTGGGCAGCGTCACCGGTTCGCTGATCGGCGCCTACGTCGTCGGCTACATCGAGACGTTGACCGCGTATCTCATCAATCCGGCCTATCGTTCGATCCCGGCGCTGCTGCTGCTGATCCTGGTGATGTATGTCAGGCCGCAGGGCCTGTTCGGGAGGCGCTGATCATGAACAACGCACTCGCCTTCCTCAAGTCGCCGCTGCTCTGGCTGAGCGTCGTCGTGCTGGCGGTTCTCGCGTTTCTGCCTTTCACCGTGTCCGGCTATATCCTCGGCCTGCTGACGGTCGCCTTCTACTTCGCCGTTTTCTCGATGAGCTGGGACCTGCTCTTCGGCTTTGCCGGCGAGGTGAATTTCGGGCCGAGCTTCCTCGTCGGGCTGGGCGCCTACACCGCCGGCATGCTCAATTATCATTTCGGCACGCCGATCTGGCTCTGCCTCGTGGCGGCGGCGGTGGTCGCGGTGATCGGCGGTTTTCTCCTGGCGCTGCCGGCCCTCAGGGTCACCGGCCCCTATTTCAGCCTGACGACCCTGGTCGCGGTCCTGATCATGCAGAACCTCATCATCGTCTTCGCCAGTGCGACCGGTGGTGAGATCGGGCTGGTCGTTCCCGACATCATCACCTTCGACGCCAATGCCAACTACTTCATCGCGCTCGGCTTCATGACGGTGAGCGGGATCATCCTCTTTGCCCTGTCGCGCTCGCCCTTCGGGCTGATTCTGCAGGCGGCCGGGCAGGACTCGGTCGAGACGTCGGCGCTGGGCTTCAACGTCGCCAAGCACAAGCTTGCGGCCTTCTGCATCAGCGCGTTCTTTTCCGGCCTCTCCGGTGCCCTCCTGATCTTCTACATGGGAACGGTCTCGGTCGGCACGACCGTCGAGGTCGGCGTGACAGTCCAGATCATCATCGCCGCCGTTCTCGGCGGCCGGCGCACCATCGTCGGCGCCGTTCTCGGCTCGATCTTCCTGATCGGCATGAACGAGTTCCTGCGGCCGCTCGGCAGCATCAACACGCTCGTCGTCTCGTTGATCGCGCTGCCTGTGGTCATCCTCGTGCCTGGGGGATTCCTCAGCGTGGTGCTCAACAAGGGAGGTCGCGCGTGAGCTCGACGGCTGGAACGTCCCTCCTCGAAGTAGAGGGCCTTCACAAGCGCTTCGGCGGTCTCGTCGCCGTCAAGGATATCAGTTTCAAGGTCCGCGCGGGCGAGATCCTCGGCCTGATCGGACCGAACGGGTCGGGCAAGTCGACGGTGATGAAGCTGATCCTCGGCATCGAGAAGCCGAACGCCGGCGCCGTCCGGATAGCCGGCGTCGACGTCGCCGGCCAGCCGGCCTACAAGATCGCGCGCGAAGGCGTCGGCATCGTCTTCCAGCATTCGCGGCCGTTGCATCGCCAGACCGTGCTCGAGAACATCAAGCTGGCGTTGCTGCCGGACAGCCTGTTCAAGCTGGCAGCCGATCCCAAGCACGAACGGCGGGCGCGGAAAATCGCCGAACGCGTCGGGCTCGGCGACGTCGTCGACCGGCGTCCCGGCACGCTGCCCTTCGCCGATCTGCGCCGCATGGAACTGGCCAAGGCGATCGCCCGCGATCCCAAGGTGGTGCTCGTCGACGAGCCGTTCGCCGGCCTCACCCTCGGCGAGATGGGGGCGTTTTCGGAACTGATCGAGAGCTTTCGCGCCGAGGGACGCGCGGTGCTTCTCGTCGATCACCACGTCAAGAGCATCTCGCGCCTCGCCGACCGAATCTTCGCCATGTATCTCGGCGAACGCGTCGCCGAAGGGACGGTCGAGGAGGTGATGGCGGACGAGACGGTGCGTCGGGTCTATCTCGGCGGCAAGATCGAGACTGCCGCGCGCCCCGAAAATGCCTTCGACGACGATGTGCCGCTGCTCGTCGTCGACGCGGTCGACGTCGTCTACGGCAAGGCGCAGGCGTTGGAGAAGGTTTCGATCCACGTCCACAAGGGCGAGTTCGTGTCGATCGTCGGCTTGAACGGTGCCGGCAAGACCACCCTCTTCAATGCCATCTCCGGCCTCGTGCCGCATGCCGGGACCATCAGCTGGGCCGGCGAAAGCCTCGCCAGCCGCTCGGCGGGCGCCATCGCGCGGACAGGCATCGTCCAGTGTCCGGAAAATCGCGAGCTCTTCGGCGAAATGACGGTGCGCGAAAACCTCGACCTTGGCGGTCACCAGCTGCCGACGGCAGAGCGCCGGCAATTGCTCGAATGGCTATTCGAACTCTTCCCAATCCTGAAGGATCGGCAGAAACAGGCGGCCGGCACTCTTTCCGGCGGCGAGCAGCAGATGCTGGCGATCGGTCGTGCGCTGATGATGCGGCCGAAGTTGCTGATCCTCGACGAACCGACGCTCGGCCTTGCCCCGGTGATCCTTGAACAATTGTCCAAGGCGCTCGAGCGGTTGCGCAACTCCAGCGACATCACCGTCCTTCTCGGGGAACAGAACGTCACCTTTGCGCTTCCGCACGCCGACCGCGTCTATGTGCTGGAGCATGCGCGGATCGTCTGGGAGGGCGGACCCGAACGCTTCGCGCAAGAAGCCGGGTCGGCCTATCTGTAACGCCTACCGGCAGATCGTTTCCGCCTGATCGCATCCAAACCCGGCGTCAGCCCAGCGGACGGCGGTCGTAGAGCCAGGGCGTGACAGCGCGCTGGCGTGCCTCGAAGGCCGTAATGGCGTCGGCATGAGCGAGCGTCTGGTCGATCTCGTCATGACCCGATAAGAGCGCCGTGCGGCGAACCTCGTCGACTGCGAAGGAAAAGCGCGTGCCGTCTTCGAGCGAGACGGTCTGCGTTTCCAGATCGACCGTCACCGTCTCGCCGGCCTCGGCGCTCTTCATCACCCGGTCGATCTCGTCCGGCTCGAGCGTCACCGGCAGAATGCCGTTCTTGAAGCAGTTGTTGTAGTGGATGTCGGCGTAGGAGATCGCGATCACCGCGCGGATGCCGAAATCATGCATGGCCCAGGGCGCATGCTCGCGGGACGAGCCGCAGCCCCAGTTCTCCAGCGAGACGATGATCTTCGCGTGGCGCCAGGGCTCCTTGTTGAGGATGAAGTCGGGGTTCTCGCTTCCGTCGGCGTTGAACCGGTATTCCTGGAAGAAGAACGGCACGAGGCCCTTCTTCGTCACCGCCTTCAGGACGTTCTTCGGCGTGATCATGTCGGTGTTGACGTTGTTGATCGGCATCGGCGCGGCGATGCCGGACATCTTCGTGAACTTTTCCACAGCGTTCAGCCTCCGCTCTTCCAGTTGCGCACGTCGACGAAGCGGCCGGCGATGGCGGCGGCGGCGGCCATGGCGGGGCTTGCCAGATGGGTGCGCCCGCCCGGACCCTGCCGACCGACGAAATTGCGGTTGGAGGTGGACGCGCAGCGCTCGCCGGGCTTCAGGAGGTCGGGATTCATGCCGAGGCACATGGAGCAGCCGGCCTCACGCCAGTCGAAACCGGCCGCCTTGAAGATCGCGTCGAGCCCTTCTTCCTCGGCCTGGCGCTTCACCAGGCCCGAGCCCGGAACCACCATGGCACTGACATGCTCGGCAACCTTCTGGCCGGACACCACCTTGGCCGCCTCGCGCAGATCCTCGATGCGGCTGTTGGTGCAGGAGCCGATGAACACCCGGTCGAGCTTCATGTCGCCGATCGCCTGGCCTGGCGTCAGATCCATATAGGCGAGCGCCGCCTCGATGGCCTGGCGCTTGCGCTCGCTGTCGGCCTCCGCCGGGTTCGGCACTGTGCCGAAGATCGGCACTACGTCTTCCGGGCTGGTGCCCCAGGTGACCATCGGCGAAACCTCGCTCGCATCGAAATTCACCTCGCGGTCGTAGGTCGCGCCGGCGTCGCTGGGCAGGCTGGACCAGTAATCGACGGCGCGCTGCCACATGTCCGGCCCGGGTGCGCCCGGACGGCCCTCGATATGCGCGAAGGTCTTCTCGTCGGGCGAGAACAGGCCGGCGCGTGCGCCGGCCTCGATCGACATGTTGGAGACCGTCATGCGCCCTTCCATCGACAGCGACATCAACGCCTCGCCGGCATATTCGACGACATGACCGGTGCCGCCGGCCGTACCGATGCGACCGATGGTGAAGAGGATCAGGTCCTTGGCGGTGACGCCGAGCGGCAGCTTGCCGTCGATCCGGATGCGCATGTTCTTCGAACGCTGCTGGAGCAGCGTCTGGGTGGCGAGCACATGCTCGACCTCGGAGGTGCCGATTCCGAAGGCCAGCGCCCCGAAGGCGCCATGGGTGGCGGTGTGGCTGTCGCCGCAGACGATCGTCATGCCGGGATGGGTCAGGCCCTGCTCGGGACCGATGACGTGGACGATGCCCTGCCGGCGGTCCTCGTAGCCGAAATACTTGACACCGAATTCGGTGGTGTTCTGACGCATCAGCCGCAGCTGCTCGCGCGAGGCCGGATCGTCGGTGTCGTCGTTGCGGCCGACGAAGGTGGGCACGTTGTGGTCGGCGACGCCCAGCGTTGCCTCGGTGCGGCGCACCGGTCGGCCGGCATCGCGCAGCGCTTCGAAGGGCTGGGGACTGGTGACCTCGATGATGAAATGCTGGTCGATATAGAGGATCGGTTCGCCGCTCGATTGGCTGCCGACCACGTGGCTATCCCAGATCTTGTCGTAGAGCGTCTTGGCCATCTTCGTCCTCCATCCCGAACAGCGGGGATGCGCAACCTTCAGATAGGGCGTCGCCCCTGCCTATTCAGGCATGCGCTGATCCAGACCGCGGTCCCGTGAGCGTGCCGCTCAATAATACTGGCCCTGGCGATAATCCCAGCTGGTGAAATGGTCGGCCATGAGGCTCATGATCCGGTCGACATCGAGCCCCTTGCGGATCAGCACCGGCGCCGGCGACACCGAGCGCTCTCCCTTCTGCTCGGGGATCAGCTTGCCGGCATCGTCGACCATGGCGACCATGACGCCCTGCTCGTAGCGGGTCTTCTCGTTCTTGCCAGGCTGGATCGAGGCGACGTAATCGTTGGCCTCGATGATCAGATCGGCCTCGTTCTCGATGCGCTCGCCGACGCCTTCGACGAGCCCACGATTGCCTTTGCCGGAGGGATTGGCCGAGCTGGCGAAGGCGATCTTGCCATGCTCGTTCCACAGGGCTTCCGCCAGCTTTTCCGACGGCGTGCCGTAGCGGATGACGAAGCAGCTGGTCGAGCGTGTGTCCATCATCAGTTCGCGCGAGCCGTCGTCGGGAATGCGCGAGATCGCGTCCTCGCGCCACGGCAGAATGCATCCGAGCAGGATCTCGGCGTCCCAATGGGCCTGGTAGAAGGCCTCGATCTCGGGCGTCAGCTGGGCGAGGGTCCGCAATTCGTCCATCGATCCGCACAGGACGACGCCCGGCTTGTTGCGCTTCCGCACCTTGGCGTCGAACTTGCGCTCCAGTCCGGCGCGGTCGGAGACCATGATGATGTAGCCGACCTTGGTCGGGGAAACGATCATGCCGCCGGTCGCAGAAAGGATCTTCAGGCCCTCGTCCTGAACGCTGCCGTTCCACTGGATGGTCTTGTCACTCGCAGGCATTCGCAACTCGCTAGAAAAAGATCTTCGTTCGGATCGGACCGTTCGAGCCCGGCGCGCGCCTTGAGGCAAAGCGAACGCCAAGCGTCCGCCGTCGCCTGACCGGCCAAGCAACGGTCATTGGGCGCCGGAATAGGCCGTCGGGAGCAACATTGAAAGAGTTAATTGGGTCGGAACCGGTGACGTGTCTCCGCAGAAGATCGCCGTCGGCGCCCCGTGCCGGAAGAATGCTGGGCCACGACCAAATGGATCGCTGACCGCCTCGCCCCGAAGAGCCGCTCGCCGGCGGGCACGCGAAATAACGGACGGACCCGTGGGCGGCGAAGCCGCGGCGGTTCAGAAGACCAGACGGACACCCTTCACCGAAACCGCCAGTTCCTTGAAGACACTGGACAGTTGCGACGCCGCGGTGACGGGATGAAACATGTCGGGTTTGGAAGCGCAGGACCTCAGCAACGCATCGTCGCCGGTGATCAGGCGGATGGTGTAGACG